>CAMVLN010000129.1 GCA_947168325.1 uncultured Elusimicrobia bacterium
ACAAGAAATTTATATATTTTTTATCTTGAAAAAGTTCTCCAAAGAATATAACTTTAGTTTCTTTTTTAACATATTTTTTTAATATTTTTAAGAAAACCATAGTTGACACATACGATGATGTCATCAACCAAAAACATATAACATCTGGGCAAGAAGCAACTATTTGTTTTATACAAAAATCTATTTGTTCTTTGTTTTCTTTGAAATACTCTTTTATATTGCCCTTATTTCCCCAAAAAATAACTTGTTCCCATGCCCATAAATTTTTGTTATCATCACTGCGCTGTTTGTAAAGATAGTTGTTCACATCAAAACAGTATGTATCAAAACCTTTTGATATTAAAGAACCCGCAATCTGAGCAACCCTTATTGGCGGTTCTCTTGTTGCCCACATAGGACAATTAATTAATGTGATTTTCATTTTTTCTCCCTTTGTTTAATACGGCAATGTAAAAAATGAAAGTTCTAATGATTACTAATGATTATAACTACAAAATTAAGAACTAATTACAAAATGAATACAAATATTTATCTTCGTTTTCTTTGTATAATTTTGCATAATAAAAAACAAATTATATTTATAAATTGTTTTTATGTAATCAAAACAAGTTTCTTCATTTATAGAAACAAACAAATAATGACAAGTGAAGAAATAATATCAAATATTACTTTCTTGTTTACTACAACAAAATGTAGATATACACTATAAGGACAAAATTGTCAATACTAAGTTATTCTTTTAAATATATCAGTTTTAAGCGATGTCACTTTATCTAAAAAAACAAAACCATCAAGATGATCTATCTCGTGTTGAATACAAATAGATTCAAACCCATAAGTTTTTAATAATTGTTTATTTCCCGTTATATCAGTATATTTAACTTCTATTTTGTTTTTTCTTATAACATTACCTGTAAAATCAGGGACACTTAAACATCCTTCTCTTGATTTTAGTTTTCCTGACATATAAACAATTTTAGGATTTATCATTATTAATAAACCATTATTATGATGTGGTTTTAAATTCAATGATACATCTACCAAAATTATTCTTGATAATACTCCAACTTGAACAGCAGCAATTCCAACACAATGAGTTGATACTAACATCGTTTCTCTCATATTTTTTATAAGAGTTTTTATTTTATCGTCAATCTTTTCTACCGGTAAACTAACCTGCTTTAATATTGGATTTGGAATAGTTAAAATATTTAAAATAGACATTGTTTTATATTTTTGAAGAATCTGCTTGATTTAAAAAAATTTCCACATCAAGTTCTTTTGCAAGTTCTTTTAATTGATTTTTTATATTTTTTTCTTTTATTTTTTTTGGAATATTTATCTCTAAAAGCATTATGTAAACTTTATCTTTCTTACCAGAAATTTTTGTTTGAACATCAGTAATATTTATTTTATTATCTGCTAAATATTTGCTTACATTATAAACTATGCCTGCTTTATCTGCACCGTAAACTGAAACAATATATTCTCCAAAACTTTTTTTACTTTTAATAGGTTTATCAACTTCTGTTAAAAAAAAAGATAAATCTAATTTATTCAATGATGTTTTCATTTTTGATTTTAATTTTAAAATATCTAAATTTTTAGGACAATCTAATAATAGTATTACAGCAAATTGCCCTGACAAAAGAGTCATTGTAGAATCTTCTATATTACATCCTAATTCAAAAAGAATTTTTGATATAGAACTAACAATACCTGTTCTATCTATTCCTATTGCAGATAGAGATAACATTTTTTTCATTTTACCCTCTTAAATTTTATAAACTTATACATTGTTCTTTTTCTAATTTATCTTTTTCATCTAAGGATTTAAGATATGCTATAACTTTTTCCATATTAGATAACACAGAACAGCCACACTTTACTGCTGTTTTTCTTATAATTGCATTATACTTTCTGTCAGCAATATCAAAAGTTTTATTAATATTTATTACAAAATCTACTATTCCATCTCTTATTATATCAACAGCTTTTGGTTTTTGTGTCCAATTTACCGTACGAACATTATATCCTCTTTCTATTAAAAACTTTGCTGTTCCTGTTGTAGCATACACAGGAATATTCAATTTATATATATTATCTATGACCTCCATAAATTTTATTTTATCTCTATCTGTTCCAGAACTTATTAAAATTCCTTTTTGAGGTTTATTTATTTGTGTCGCTTCTAATGAAAGCATTAATGCTTGATTAAAATTTTTACCTAAGCAACCAACTTCTCCTGTTGAACCCATTTCAACACCGGTTACAGGGTCTGCACCATCAAGGCGTTGATAACTAAACATAGATGCTTTTACACCAACAAAAGGAATTTCACTTTCATCTAACATTATTTTGCCAACTTTTTCATTATTCATAACTTTACAAGAAAGTTCTGCAAGATTTTTTCCAGACACTTTTGATATAAAAGGAAAAGATCTTGAAGCTCTTGCATTACATTCTATAACTTTTACATCGTTATCTTTTGCAATAAATTGAATATTAAAAGGGCCATTTAAATTTAACCCTTTTGCTATCTTCCTAACAATATTTTTAATTGTGTTAATTGTTTTTACATAAAGTTTTTCTGGTGGAAATACTAATGTTGCATCTCCACTGTGAATACCTGCATTTTCAATATGCTCACTTATTAGAGAAATTATAACTTCACCATTTTTTGCTACACCATCACATTCTACTTCTTTTGCATTTAAAATAAATTTTGAAATTACCACAGGATAATCATCTGAAATATCTTTTGTAAGTGAAAGGAAATAATTAAGACTTTCATCATCGTTTGCAACATTCATAAGTGTACCTGACAACACAAAACTTGGCCTTATTAAAACAGGATAACCTACTCTTTCAATAAATTCATCTATTTCTTTTCTAGATGTTGCTGATATCCATTCAGGTTGATCTATTCCAATTTTATCTAATAATGTAGAAAATTTATTCCTATCTTCTGCCATTTCTACAGTTTTTGCACTGTGTCCTAAAATTTTTACTTTTGCTTTACTTAATGCAGGAATTAAATTGTTAGGGTTTTGCCCACCCATACATGCAATTACACCTTTTGGCTGTTCTATATCTATAATATCCAACACTCTTTCAAAAGAAAGTTCTTCAAAATAAAGTCTGTTTGAAGTTGAAAAATCTGTAGATACTGTTTCAGGATTACAGTTTATAATAATACTGTCGTCTTTTTTACCTTTAAAATATTTACTTGTCATTACAGAACACCAATCAAATTCACAACTGCTACCAATTCTATAACTTCCACTACCTAAAGTAATAATTCCAGAATTTTTTTTCTTTAATGAAATATCATTATGTGTTCCATCGTAAGACAAATATAAATAATTTGAACTTGTAGGATATTCGGAAGAAGTTGTATCTATTTGTTTTACAACAGGAACTATATTGAATTTTTTTCTTAATTTTCTTATTTCAAGAGAAATATTTTTAATATCTTTTTGTGTATATTTTTTATTTGGTTCTTTTATACTTAGGAAAAATTTTACTAATTGATAATCTGAAAAGCCTAGAGATTTAAGTTGTTTAATATATTCTTTACCTAAATTTTTAAATGTGTCGTAAATTGTTTTTGCTTTACTTTCTTTCAATATTTTTATCAACTCGTTTTCAGTGTCTGCAAGTTGTTTAATATGAGCTAAAAACCATTTTGAAATTTTTGAAAAATCTGCAATAGAATCAATGGAATATCCTCTTTTAAAGGCTTCATAAATTGCAAATAATCTTAAATTTGTAGGATTTGCAATTTCATATTCAAGAGCATTTTTATCTGCTTTTTTAAATATTCCTACTGTAATACCTTCTTCATTTTCATTTATCATTCTTACAGCTTTCTGTGTTATTTCACAAAAATTTCTACCTATTGCCATAACTTCACCAACAGATTTCATTTGTGTTCCTAACAATTTTGAAACACCTGTAAACTTTTTTAAATCCCACCTTGGAACTTTCAAAGTTAAATAATCTAAAGATGGTTCATAAAATGCAGAAG
>CAMVLN010000130.1 GCA_947168325.1 uncultured Elusimicrobia bacterium
AACAAATATTTCTTCTTTAAAAATAATTGCAAAACAAATTCAAAATCATTACAACTTTGTTAGACTTTATAGAAATATTAAATTTAATAATAGAGTATTTTTTCCTATGGAGTTTTTTACCTTTCAAAAACGGTCAAATGTTTTTAATCCTAACACATACTATTAAATAGGCAATATTTTTATTGGAAAGAAAAAAATTTCTTATCTTTTATAATTTTAAATACTTAACAAAAGAAGAAAAATTAATATAAATTAACTTTATTTTAAAAATTTAATTTTTTAAAATAGCAGTACATACTATGAATATAATTGAAGAATTAAAAATAAATAAAAATCTTTCTAATGAACAATTTAAATTATTGCTTACAACTGATACTTATACCAATGAACTTTTTAAGCAAGCAGATACTGTAAGAAAACAAATTTATGGTAAAGATGTTTATATTAGAGGTTTAATAGAATTTACAAACTATTGTAAAAACAATTGCTATTATTGTGGTATAAATTGCACAAATAAAAATATTCAAAGATATAGGTTAACGAAAGATGAAATTTTACAATGTTGTAAAAATGGGTATGCTTTAGGCTATAGAACTTTTGTTTTACAAGGTGGTGAAGATTCTTTTTTTACAGATGATTTAATTTGCGATATCGTATCTACAATAAGGAAAAATTATAAAGATTGTGCAATTACATTATCTATAGGTGAAAAAAGTAAAGAAAGTTATCTTGCATATTTTAAAGCAGGAGCTAACAGATACCTTTTAAGACATGAAACAGCAAATGAAACTCATTATAAAAAATTGCATCCTGAAAATTTATCTTTAAAAAGCAGAAAACAATGTTTATATAATTTAAAAGAAATTGGCTATCAAGTAGGTAGTGGCTTTATGGTAGGGTCTCCTTATCAAACAATAGAAAATATTATTGAAGATTTCAGGTTCTTACAAAACATTAAACCTGATATGATAGGTATAGGTCCGTTTATTCCTGCACAAAATACAAAATTTGAAAAATTTAAACATGGCAACTTGAATTTAACATTAAAAATTATTTCTATATTAAGATTGTTGTTCCCTTATGCTTTAATTCCTGCAACAACAGCACTTGGAACAATAGATAAAAATGGTAGAGAACTTGGTCTTAAATCTGGTGCAAATGTTGTTATGCCAAATTTGTCTCCTGTTAAATATAGAAGTTTATATTCTTTATATTCTAATAAAATATGTACAAACGAAGAAGCTGCAGAATGTAGAGGTTGTTTGGAAAAAAGAGTAGTTCTTGCCGGATATAAGATAGTTGTAGATATTGGAAATGTTAAAAAATGAGATATATAAGTATATGTGTATAAAATATATACAAAAACAATAAAGAATAGTTAAAGATTATTAAATTATAAATTTAAATAAAAAGGCAGAAAGAAAATTTCTTCCTGCCTTTTATTATAACATTCTTTTTAGCTGCTTTTTGTTTAAAAACTTATTAAAACTATAAACTAAACATAAAACCAAATTTAAAATAAACTTTTTCATTTTTCTACCTCTCTTATAAAATAATGTTCTAACCATTATACAAAATTTATGTTGACAACAATAATTTTTTTTTATAGTATTTCTACATACCTTTTAGGTGGGTAGTATCGTAAAATAGTAAGCATACATAAATCACAGATAAAAATATGATAAAAGAATTAACGAACAAAATTATAAATGAAAAATATCATATATCAAAAAGTGAAGCGACAGAGCTTTTAAATACAGATTTAAAAGTTCTGTCTTATTGTGCTGAACAAATAAGAAAGAAATTTTGTGATAGCAAATTTGATATGTGTTCTATAATTAACGGTAAAAGTGGTAAATGTAGTGAAAATTGTAAATTTTGTGCTCAATCCGCACACTATAAAACAAACATAAAAGAATATTCATTGCTTGATACAAATAGCATATTTAATGTAGCAAAACACAATTGGAATAAAAAAGTTAAAAGGTTTTCCATAGTTACATCCGGGAGAAAACTTACCGATGAAGAAATAGATTTAGTTTGTAAAACTTATGAAAAAATAAAAAAAGAATGCAATATTATGTTGTGTGCTTCAATGGGACTTTTGACAAAACAACAATTCATAAAATTGAAAAAATCAGGAGTATCAAGGTATCACTGTAATTTAGAAACATCAAGAGAATTTTTTCCTAATATATGTACTACACATACTTATGACGACAAAATAAATGTAATAAACATAGCAAAAAAAGTAGGGCTTGAAATTTGCAGTGGTGGAATTTTTGGAATGGGCGAAACTTTTCAAGATAGAATAGATATGTTTTTTGAACTTTATAATCTTGGTATAAAGTCTGTTCCTATAAATATATTAAATCCTATAAAAAATACTCCATTTGAAAACAACAAAATTTTATCACAAGAAGAAGTTTTAAGAACTGTTGCAATAGCAAGGTTTATTTTGCCCGATGCTTTTATAAGGCTTGCTGGTGGACGGCTTTTATTTAAAGATAAAGGTGTATCATTATTTTCTTCAGGGGCAAATGCAACTATTACCGGTGATATGCTTACAACAAACGGTACATCAATAGATGAAGATTGTGATACAATAAACAAATTAGGTTTCAAAATATAAAAAATAAAATGAACAAAAATATTAATTTTAATATTATTCATAACAGGCAAAATACTTGTTCTGTAAAATATGATTTTATACCAAAAATAAAAAATAAGAATATTATTCCTATGTGGGTAGCAGATATGGATTTTAAATCTCCAGTTACGGTTGGAGAAAATTTAAAGAAAATTGCTAATCACAATATTTATGGTTATACTTATGTTGATAATGAATATTTTTCTTTATTGCAAAATTGGTATTTAAAAAGAATGAATTGGAAAATAAAAAAAGAAGAAATTTTATGTGTTCCAACCGTAATGTTTGGAATATCTGCCGCTATAAGAGCATTAACTAAAATAAATGATTCAATTTTAATTTCTCAACCTGTATATTATCCTTTTTCAAATATTGTCTTAGCAAATGACAGAAAACTTGTTATAAATCCTTTAGTTTTTAATGGTAAAGAATACGAATTTGATTTTAAAGATTTTGAAAATAAAATAAAAGAAAATAATGTAAAAGTTTATATTTTGTGTTCGCCACATAATCCTGTAGGTAGAGTGTGGACTAAACAAGAACTTTTATCTATTGCAAAAATATGTATTAAAAATAATGTAATTATAATTTCAGATGAAATTCATTCTGATTTTATTTATGATAATTATAAACATCATCCTATTAGTTCTTTATCAAAACAAATTGCACAAAATATTGTTACAGCAATAGCACCTACAAAAACTTTTAATCTTGCAGGATTGCAGGCAGCACATCTTGTAATACGAAATAACAAGATAAAAGATAAAATTTTTAAATCTATAATTGCAACAGGTTTTTCTACATTAACAATACCAGCAATACAAGCTGTAAAAGCAGTTTATAAAGAAGGAGAAAGTTGGTTTAACAAATTGTTAAAATATTTACAGCAAAATAGAGATATTTTAAATAATGAATTTTCAAATACAAAAATTTCAGTTAATAATATGCAAGGAACATATCTTGCTTGGATTGATTGTAGAAATTTAAATTTAAGTTGCGAACAAATAGAAAAATTATTTTTGAAAAAAGCAGGTGTTTGGCTACATAAAGGTTCTACTTTTGGTATTGGTGGCGAAGGTTATATGAGATTAAATATTGCTTGTCCACAAAAAGTATTAAATAAAGCAATAACCAAAATAAAAGACATTTTATAAAATGACGAATATATAGAAGAATATATGGCTACAACGATATAAAGAAGCAAAAAATATCTATCATTTTATGTATCCATATTACCCACATATATACATACAAAATTGACGGGAGCAATTTTATAATGAAAAAAAGAGTATTAATTGCCATGAGTGGCGGAGTCGATTCTTCCGTTGTTGCTTTTTTACTAAAACAACAAGGGTATGAATGT
>CAMVLN010000131.1 GCA_947168325.1 uncultured Elusimicrobia bacterium
CTGTTTCAGAAGAAGATATTTATTGTGTAAGTGCAAAAAAACAAACAGGTTTTGGAAAACTTATAAACGATATAGGAATTTTGTTGTTAAAATAAAAGAGGAGTAAGTAAAATGAAAAGAGTAGTATTGAGTTTGGTAGCAGTTGTTATGTTGTTTGCAGTAAGTGCACAGGCACAAGTTTTTAAATTATCTTTGTGGGATGACATTTGTATTCCTAATGGAGATTATACCGGTGGTTTGGAATTAGGTATAGGCTCACAAACACAAGCAGTTGATGGTGTACAATTGGGTATAATTTATTCACAAGCAGGAAAATTACAAGGTGTTCAACTGGGATTGGTAAACAATACAGATGATGGTATTGGTGTTCAATGGGGTTTAGCTAATATAGCACAAGATTTTAAGGGTGTTCAATATGGTTGGATTAACTGGACAAAGAATGATTTTATAGGTGCACAAGTAGGTTTTATTAATTATGCAAAAGAAACAAAAGGCCTTCAACTTGGTTTTATTAACTATACTGAAACAATGAAAGGTCTTCAACTTGGTTTTGTTAATATAATTAAAGACAATAAAATGTTCCTACCTGTATTTGTAATCTTTAACTTCTGTTTCTAATTTAAGTGAAAAATATTGTAGTAACTGTAATAGTAGGTTTTATTACAGGGTTGATTATATCTGGAATTTTATTTGATATAATAAAATATGTCGGAAAATCTTTCAATAGAGTATATGTTGCTTGGAATATTTCAAAAGCTGAAAAATTTTACTCTAATGAAAGATTTTCCGATACTGTAAGTTTGTATAATAAAATCATTTCTAAAATAGATACTTCAAATAAGTTATTATTAGCAAAAATAAAAAATAATTTGGCTTTAGCTATGATTGAAAAAACAAAAAAAGAGTTAGCTGATAATAATTGTTCTCAAGAAGACTTTTCTACTCAAATTAAATTAGTTTCTCAAATATTAGATGAAGCATATAATTTAGCAATTGAATCAAAAAATAAAAAATTAATATCAGAGTTAGAACAAAATAAGAAAAGCATAATAAATGTTGACAAATAAAAAATCTTTTAATAGTATATATACATACCTTATAGGTAGGTAAAACTTGTAGTTTGATAAATCTACAATTAGTGTAACGGTTAGAAATATTTGATATGAGAGAAATTTATGAGCTATAAAAAATATAAAGATTTGAAACCTCAAGAAACAATCAAGAAAATAAAAAATATTCTAAAAAATCTTAATATAGAAGTTGAAAAAAGTTCTCTTCGTTCAGCAAAAAGTTTATATTCTATGAGATTAAGTATTCATTCTATTGGTTGGGGAGTTAATGGAAAAGGAACAACGAGAAAATTTTGTGAGGCATCTGCTTATGGTGAACTTATGGAAAGATTACAAAATTTAAGTTTTATGGACGATTTTTTTATACCTGATACATTATTCAATACTTTTTCAAAAAAATCATATAATAAACCGTTTTTTAATGATTCTAAATCTATAGATATAAAAGATATTCTTAAAACATTACCAGATTTAAAAGAAGATATAGAATTATCTTTTTACGATTCAGATAAAACTTTTCCAAAAAAAGAAGTTGAACTTATTAATACTTGGGTAAAACTGAACGGTAGTTCAAAATTTGAGTGTGTACCTTTCTATAGTGTAACAAAAAGGAAAGTTGTTTATTTGCCAATATATATTCTTACAGAGTTAGGTCATAGTAATGGACTTGCTTCGGGAAATACTTTTGAAGAAGCAATTTGTCAGGGGTTATCTGAAATACTTGAAAGATATGCTCAGGAAAAAATAATAGTTGATAATTTAACTCCACCACAAGTTCCAAAATCTTACATAAATAAAATGTGTCCGGAACTTATTAATACAATATCAGAAATAGAGAGAAAAGGAAATTTTAAAGTTCTTGTTTATGATTGTAGTTTAGGAAAAGGACTACCGGTCATAAGTACAATTTTAATCAATCAAACAGAACATGAATATAGTATAAAATTTGGTTGTCATCCTCAATTTGCAATTGCATTAGAAAGATGCCTTACGGAACTTGCACAGAGTAGAAAATTTAATAAAACATATCCTTATACAAAATGGGACAAACATAATGAAAAAATTTGCAAGACACATTATAATTTATCTACTATGACAAGAAAAAATTTAGGTAGTATTCCTAGTTCATTTTTTTATACACAACCTTCATGGAATTTTGTTGAATGGAAAAACCAAGAAAATTTTAGCAACAAAAAAGGAGTAAAAGAGTTAATAAATATTTGTCTTAAATTGTCTAAAGATGTATATATTAGAGACAACAGTTATTTAGGTTTCCCTGCATATAGAATATATATGCCAAAAATATCTTCTATTCATGGAACTGATTTTTTAGGTAAAACAGCATTTAGCCATAAAGTATCTTTTGATACAATTGTAAAAATACATGAAAATATAGACTCTTTATCTGTTAAGAAAATAAAAGAATTAATAAAATTTTTATCAAATGATCATAAAAATACTGAAAGAGAGTTAAAAGAAAATATATTATTGGCAGCTTTATATCTAGAATTAGATGATATAAAATCTGCACTTAAGGAACTTTATAAAGAAGTTCCCCCTACAGATTACTTAAAGTGTATAATTAGGGAATTAGAACTTAGATTAGATGGTACTTCACAAGAAAATAGAGACTATATGCTTGATTTGTTTTTTGGAAAATATGCACAAAAATATGTTGCTTTAAATTGGAGAGGTAAAAATATTTTAAAAAATATTTTATTTCCATTTAAGCTCAATAATAATATTGATTATAAAAAGGAAAAACAAGAAAAGATAAAATCTATTTTTTCTCTGTATCATAAAATAGAAAAGATGATGTTTAAATCTAATATCAAACAAGAAAATTTAAAATATTTAATAGACAGTTTATAACTAGATGAGTTCTTGATATTGTATATCTTGATATTGTATATAATGTTTAGTATTTCTTTTCGTTGATAACAATATTAAATTAGATAAAAAGAGACTTAAATAGACATAAATAATATTATATATTTTTTAATATTGTTCATTAAATAAGCATAATATACATTAATAGAGAAAATATATTGAGCTTATAAAAAAATAATGATATAAATATAAGCAAATATCAAATATCGTTATATATTAAAATATTAAAATACATGTAGTGTTGTTTATATTGATAATATAATTAAATTATTAAGGAGGATATATGAAAGTTTTACTTATAAATGGAAGTTGTAATAAAAATGGTTGCACTTTTAGAGCTTTAACAGAAATTGAAAATGTATTAAAACAAGAAAATATAGAAACAGAACTAATTCAAATAGGGCGAGATGCAATTAAAGATTGTATTGGTTGTTGTGGCTGTATAAAAAATAATAATAAATGTATTTTTGGAAATGATGTAGTTAATGAAATTATAGAAAAAGCTAAAACATCAGACGGTTTTGTTTTTGGTTCTCCTGTTTATTATGCACATCCTAGTGGACGACTTTTATCTGTATTAGATAGAGTTTTTTATGCCGGTGGAAAATTTTTAGCTTATAAACCCGGTGCTGCAGTAGTAGTGGCTAGAAGAGCAGGGACAACTGCTTCAATAGATGTAATAAACAAATATTTTACAATAAATAAAATGCCAGTAGTTTCTTCTAATTATTGGAATATGGTTTACGGCACAAAACCAGAAGATGTTGAAAAAGATTTAGAAGGTCTTCAAATTATGAGACATATTGGATACAATATGGTATGGATATTAAATGCTATAAAAAAAGTAGAATTTCCAAAAAGTGAAGATAAGATAAAAACAAACTTTATAAAATAAAGAAGGTATTTTAATGAATTTAAAATTAAAATT
>CAMVLN010000132.1 GCA_947168325.1 uncultured Elusimicrobia bacterium
TTCTTCATTATTTCACGATTTACCTGAAATTTTAACTAAGGATATTGTAAGTCCAGTAAAATCTTCTGTAAATGGACTTGAAAATATAATAAAAGAATTTGAAAAAAAAGAAATTGAAAATAAAATTTTACCTTTACTTCCACAAAGTTGGCATTTTGAAATGAAATATTTTGTAGAACATGAATTTGATAATAGAATTGTAGAGAATAATGAAATTAAATTTTTTGATTGTGATATTGACAACAAATATAACAAAAATGAATTTTGTGCTACAGATGGAAAATTAGTAGAAGTTTGCGATAAATTATCTGCATATATAGAAGCTTCTCTTGCTTTAAGATACGGAATACATTCTGAAATGTTAAAAGAATCTAAAATGAGACTTTATAATAAATTTGCAAACAAGAAAATTATAAATATAAACTTTAAAGATGTTTTTGATTTCTTTAAGGATGAACACTAAATATACTATAAACTGGCAATACAAAAATTGCCAAAGGCATTTTTACAGAATATAAGAACAGATATAAATATGTATATTAAACATTGGAGATGGGAAAAAGACATAAAAGTTTAGTGTTTTTTTTCAATTACAAATATTGCTTGTTGAGCAAACAAGTTTGGAAAGGCATAACAAAATCTACTGTTAGTTATAAAATATTTTTCAACTATTTTATATTCTTTTTCTTTACAAAAAAGTTCAAAATCTTTTATACTTAAAAATCTTATGTTTGGAGTATTATTCCATCTTGACGGTAAACATTTTGTTACTGGAGCTCTCCCTCTAAAAAACAAACTTAATCTCAACGAAATATGTGCAAAATTTGGAAAAGCAATGATAACTTTTTTCCCAATTCTTAAACATTGTTTTAAAACTTCATCTATTCTTTTTACTTGTTGAAGGCTATGACTTAATATAACAAAATCGAAAGAATTATCTAAATAACTATTTAAGTCTCCATCAATATCAGAATGTATTACACATAATCCTTTTTCTACACACTCGTATATAGCTTTTTCTGAAATTTCTACACCTTGAATATTTACTTTTTTATTTTGTTCAAGTAACAACATTAAATCACCATTTCCACAACCTAAATCGAGAACTTTTGATTTTTCTTTAACAATACTTGATATTTTTAAATGGGATAGTAATATATTTTTATTCTTCACTACTACAAACCTCTGAATATAATTTGTTTAAAAAATTTCCTACCAGCCTTGTTTCATCTTTTGCTTCTAATAAAAAAGCATCATGTCCATAAGTAGAGTGTATATTACAATAAGTAACTTTTTGAGATTTTGCTTTTAATAATTTTACAATTTCTTCTGATTGATATG
Source organism: uncultured Elusimicrobia bacterium (assembly GCA_947168325.1). Taxonomy (GTDB): domain Bacteria; phylum Elusimicrobiota; class Endomicrobiia; order Endomicrobiales; family Endomicrobiaceae; genus Ruminimicrobiellum. The sequence continues at coordinate 1,342 of CAMVLN010000132.1, forward strand.
CAGGATACAACCAATCAGATTCAAATGATATGACAAGAAATTTTATGTCTATATTTTTATCTTCAGGTAAGAAATTAGGTTTTTGAACATTAAAATAATCTATAGCTTTTGATAAATATAAGTAGCTGTTTGCATCAAATCTATCTAAAAAGGTTGTGCCTCTATGCCTTAAATATTTTTCAACTTCAAAATCTGCATTAAAGTCAAATTTTTCGTTAGGTTCAGGCTCACCTTTAGAAAATTTACTTTTCATTGAAATATCACTCATATATGTAATATGCCCCAACATTCTAGCAACAGAAAGGCCATTATTCTTTACATCTTTATTATAATAATGTCCTTTTTGCCAGTTAGAATCTCCCATAATTGCTTGCCTGCCAACTTCATTGAATGCTATTTGCTGTGGTGTAGATTTAGATGTTGCTGCAATAGGAATTGCAGAATACATCATTTCTGGATAATCCATTGCCCATTGTAGAACTTGCATTCCACCCATTGATCCACCAGCAACACAAAGAAGTTTTTTTATTCCTAAAAATTCAATTAACTTCTTTTGAACTTTTATCATATCAGATATTACAATTGCAGGAAAATCAGTTGCATATTCTGTTCCAGTTTGTGGATTTTTTGAACTAGGACCAGTAGTCCCTGCACATCCACCTAAAACATTTGAACATATAATAAAATATTTGTTTGTATCAAAAGCTTTACCGGGTCCTATCATTGTTTCCCACCAGCCTGGTTTTTCATCCCCTTCATGATATCCTGCACAGTGTGCATCACCTGTAAAAGCATGAGTTATCAAAATAGCATTATTTTTATATTTATTAAGTGTTCCATAAGTTTCGTAAGCTACCGAAACTTGTGCCAATATTTTGCCATTTGAAAGAACAAGATTTTTGAAATTAAAATATTTAGTTTGAACTATTCCTACTGTTTTCGTAAACAATACTATGCTCCATTTTAAATAGTTACTATCCTGTGCACTACTGTGCATTATTTTATTAAAAAAAGATATAATATCAAAATTATTTAAATATTTCACGAAAGGGATGAAAAAATATGATAAAAAATTTATTTTTTGCAGTGTTAGTTTGTTTTTTATTTGCAACAGTGGTTTTGGCAGAAGGAACTAAGAACGGTTGGGAATTAAATTTACAACAATTATCTTTGAATTTAACTAGTACAGAGGTTCATAATTCGGCACCAGAATTTAGTCAAACTAGGTTAAAAGCAGATTCACAAACATCAATTCAAGGTAAACTAGATTTTTTTGCAAACTATTTTGCTTCAAAATTATTTTGGTCAAATGGATTAAAAGCAGAATATGGAAAAACTTATGTTAGACCTATAGATAAAGATGAAACTATTACAGAAAATGCAAATAAAATTTTATTAACTACAGATTTAACATATAGGTTATGGAATATTGAAAAGTTTTTAGGTGGTTTTGAAGCAGGTCCTTTTGCTAATATAGGTTATGAAACGGAATTTGATGCAACAGAGGTTGAAATAGGTGGGGTAAAGGAAAGACATTTGAGACAGATTATTAGAGGTAAGGCTGGTGCAAAATTATTTGAAGGAAAATATTTAAAAGAATTATATGTAGCAGTAGTTGGCGAATCTGATTTTACTTATAGTCCCACATCCGACAAACTTGCATGCGAAGCTGGATTTAAGGCAGAGACAGATGTTAGAGATGGAGTAAAGTTTATAGCTTGGTCATATTATAGAAACTATCTTTCACAAAGTAAGGAGTATACTTCTGATTTAGAATATGAGGTAGAAGTTGAGTTAAGGCTAGATGTAAAATTATGGAACAATCTTGCAGTAGCACCTTTTGTGAATTATTATAGTGCATCAGCAAAAAGATTTAATTGTGTAGCAGAAAATTGGTATACAGGTATTTCTTTGTCATATAGTACTTTTTTTGTAAAAGCGAAAGAAATATAATAAACTGTAGCATATAAATAAATAAAATAATAGTATAAATAAAAATAAAATAAGGTATAAATTATTGATGGTATAAAAATTGTTAGTGTTAGAAAATATTGTTGTTACTTTTCCATTTAGTGTTTTTAATTAGTTAATATTCTTTGCATTTATTTTCTTTTTTATCTTTTATTTTTGTTGTTTTTAATTTTTTTGTTTCTTTATTGTTTTATATATTTCTATTACTATCCGTTATTTTGTATTGTTTTTTGTCTGTTTTTCTATATTGCTTTTTATAAAAATAACAATTATTTTTTGCCTTTAGAATATCAATACAATATTTTCAAAATTTGTTATAATTACCGCTTGGCAGTTAGATTAATTTATTTTAAGGAGTTTGTTTTTGTTCTATTGTTATAAAAATATATATTTTTGAGTTTTTAAGTTTTAAACAAAATTGCAAAACAATTTTATTATGGAAAATATTATAAAAATAAGAGGTGCTAGACAACACAATCTTAAAAATATAGATATAGATATACCAAAAAATAAACTTGTGGTTATTACGGGTCTTTCTGGTTCAGGGAAATCTTCACTTGCTTTTGATACT
>CAMVLN010000133.1 GCA_947168325.1 uncultured Elusimicrobia bacterium
GTAAACTGTTTTTTCTATAGAAAGCATTAATTCAATACTTTTATCTTTTATATTAAGTTTGCTACTATCTTTTGTTTTCCAATCACATTCAACAACATTATTGTTCTTTACTAAATAAACTTGCTCACCCTCATACGACAAAAAAACAAATCTATTATTTGTTTTTGAAAATAAACTTTTCCCTAACGAAGAATAAGGAGTTTTTATATTTAAAATATCTATTATTGTTGGTATTATATCCAATTGGCTACCTACATCTTTAACTATTTTATGTTTAAATAATTTTGGGCAATATATTATCATAGGAATTTTAAAAGTTTTATCTACTTTTGTTTTTTCAAAAGTTCCATTTTGCCCACCAACACCGTAAGCTTGATGGTCGGCACACATTATAAATATTGTATCTTCAAACCATAGTTGTTGTTGTGCTTTTTTAAAAAATAGACCAAGAGCATAATCTGCATAATAAAGCCTATTTAAATAGCCAGTTTTTTCAGTTCCATCTTCTAAATACTTTTCTAGTTGCTTTAAAATTGTTTTTGAATAAGGTATATGTGTTGTAGTTGTAAAATAAAAGGCAAAAAATGGTTTTTTAAGTAAATTTATTTTATTAAAGAAAAATTCAAACCCTTCAATATCATACCCTTTACTTATTTCTATATCATATTTATTAAATAATGGTATATCTTCTTTTCCATAAGCATTTTTGAAACCTAAATAATTTGCGAAAGCTATAGCATTATCACTTTCTCTTTTATCACCTTGAACGAATACATTATCATATCCATTTTCTTTTAAAATTAAAGGTAGTTTTGTTTGCCCAGAATTTTCAAGCCCATTACCAAGATATGGCAAACCTGCTACATAAGGGAAACTTAAAAATACAGACATAAGTCCCATAATACTTCTTTGCCCGTTAGCATAAAATTTATCAAAAACTAAAGAATTTTTTACCAGATTATCAAAGTTAGGTGTTATACCATAATTTGAACCAGAAAGAGAATCTATATAATCTTTTTGCCAACTTTCTAAAAGAATAACAACAACATTATAGTTTTTGCCATCAACATTAAACATTTTTCTGCTTCTCATTAATGGATAATCTTTATTAAAAATTTCTTCATCATTTTCAACTAAATTTTGTTGTACTATAGATATAGCTTTTTGTAAATTGATATTTATTTCGTTTGAACTTGTTTTTGACCTTATACTTATTAAAGAAGTAAATATACCATTAAGTTTCAATTCCCCAGAAATTCTACCAGTTTTATAAGCATCAGAAATTGAAAGGATTCTTGTTTGCAACCCTCCTCTACAAGCTACAACAATTAAAAAAGTTATAATTAGAATGGATATAGAATTATAAATGATGTTTGTGTTTGGTTTTGTATAATATTTGTTTATTATTTTTAATGAAAAATAAAAAAGTAATATTGTAATTAAAATTATTGATAATGTAACAAAAAGATATTCGCCAAATGCTAAACTACAAAAATAACTAATGTGATTTTTAGCTAATAACAACTCTGTAGTGAAATGTTTTAAAAAGAGTTTAAAATATATAATATCTGAAACTAGCAATAATGATAAATCAAATAAATTAATTAGAAATAAGAAACCACCACAAAAAGTACATATAGCAAATATATCAAATCTTAAACCAATAATTAATGATGATAAAAAATCAGTTAATGATAATTTAGAAAAATAATTTTGGCAAACAATATATAATGCAATTCTACAAATAAAAAATATTACAATAAATATAAGCAAATAAATTAAAGATAATTTTAACCTGAAATTTTTCATATTTATTTAACTTCTAATTTTTTTAATTTTTTTATAATACTTTTTGTTAAAAAATGTTTTAATGGTTGGTGTATAAAAAAGCCATCTTTTCTATACTTGTCTTCAAAAAGAAGTTTTTTTATGAAGTTTGTTTGGGCATTTGCAATAATGGGTGAAAATTCGTTAATTATTTGTTTATTATGTTGTGAAATTGGTTCAAAAGTTGAACTATAATCTATACCGTTTACTATTGTTCCGTGTTCGCCACCAATACCAATATGTTGTATATAACTTTGTTTAGGAACTAATGCCCTAATATTATTTTTAGATAATGTTTCCGATATTTTTAAATCGCCAAGTGAAGGATTATCATAAGCTAAAATTTTTTCTACTATTTTTCTTGACAAACACATTCCAGCAAAACCGACATTAAATTTTAAATCAAAAATAGTTCCTGTTTTTACAGTTAAATGTAAATTGGAATTGTATAGAGACATAAAACCATCTGTATATTTAAAATTGTTTTGCAAAAACTCTAACGAATCTGGTCTTAACAATAAATCACTATCGCAAATAAACATAACATCATTATTTGAATTTATAAAATCTTTCATCATTTCAAAAGTATTAATTTCCATATTTTTGCCATGAACTGTTCGCTTAATGATTTTTGCATTAATACATTCAAATTGTTTCTTTAGAAAATCAATTTGAAATTCAGTTGAACAATCGTCATATACACAAACATTTGCTTCGTTAATAAATTTGCACTCACTTAAAGATTTAGCAACAATTTCTATATGTTTGGCTCTGTTGTATGTAGGAACTACTATCATTATTTTCATAAGATACTCCAAAAAATCAGTTTGATAATCAAAGTTTTGTGTTCTCATCAATCATATAATGGTTTAATATATATTTATTATACCCAAATATTCTAAATATGTTTCTTGGAATATTTCTTAAAACTCTAACTATTTTTGGTAATAAATAAATGTTATATTTTAAAGCAAAACAAAACAAGTTATACTTTGTTTTTATTATTTTGTTATCACAATCATTTAAAATATCTTTTAAATTAAAAAATGTAAAATAATCATTTTTCGTTAATTGAAAAATTTCTTTTGTTGCTTTTATAGAACATCTTGAAAGGTTTCCTGCATTCCAAATATCAAAATATCCAAAAAGTATATCACAAACAGCTAAATCTATTATTTTTATAATGCTATAATCATCTTTTCGTCGATTTATAATATCTTTTTTCAATATTTTTAAGTTTTCTAAATCAGACTTTACAGTGAGTTCCATACTTTTAGATAAAGAGCGGTTATTGTTTAATCTGTAGTGGTAATATACTGTATTGTTTGCATAAATACTATTAACATACAAAGCAAGTAAAGAACTGAAAGGTTTGTCTTCTGCTCTACGAGTATTATAGAATAAAATGTTGTTTGTTTTTATAAGTTCTCTTCTTATAAGTTTTCCAACACTGCTACAAATAATAAGAAATTTATAAAAATAAAAAAATCTACTAGAGTTATTTATTTCAAGTTTTGTTATAGTGTTAAGAAATTTGGAAACAGAAGCTTTCTTTTTTATGTTATTATCAAAATCAAATCTTTCAGCAAATGATATATCACAATTATATTTTTTTGCATCATTATATAATACTTCACAAAAATTATTATCTATAAAATCATCCGAATCAACAAAAAGAATATACTCTCCAGTAGCAACAGATAACCCAGTGTTTCTAGCCATAGCAACACCTGTGTTTTTTTGTGATATTATCTTTATTCTTTTTTCTTTATTTTCATATTTTTGCAGTATAGATAAGGAATTATCTGTAGAACCGTCGTTTACACAGATACATTCAAAATTTGTAAATGTTTGATTTATGATACTATCTAAACATTGTTTCAAATACTTTTCTACATTATATACTGGAATTATAATACTTATTTTTATATCATTACTCATGAGTTGAATTATATCAAATTATGTGGAATATATGAAAAAAAACTATTTATTAAGAAACATTTACCATTTTACAAATGTTGTAT
>CAMVLN010000134.1 GCA_947168325.1 uncultured Elusimicrobia bacterium
AATGCATCTCATCATACACCTTTTCTACGGTTTAGTTCTACTGATGAACTTTTTAATTTATAGCATGAAATAATTAAGATAGATTAGAACAAAAAATTTTATTTTTCTTATTTGATAGAATGACAAAACTTAATAGATTAGTGTTTTTTGTCATTTGAACCTATAAGAAATAGAAATATAGAAATTTATTTTTTTCTCTCTCTTCTTATTTATTTTCATTATGTTTCTTCATATATTATACATTACAACATTTTCAAATGACAAAAAAAGATTGATTATAACAACCTAAAAACTATAGAGATAAAAAATCTTCTTTTATCGTTAAATACAAGATTTTTTCTTTGTGATTTATAGTAGTATTAGTACAAAAAAATTTTTAAAAATAGAAAGTAATATTGGTATATTTTTGCTTTTTTGTAAATTCAAATATAAAATATATTAATGGCAAATATTTTTTATAGTAACTTTTATAACAACTTATTTGAAGAACTAAATAAAAAACAAATATTTTCTTTTGATGATATACAACAAATTCAAGATAGTATAACTAATGTTGTTGTTAAAAAAAGTGTTAAAAATTATTTTTTTTGGTTTAAGGATAATCATAAAAATTTAGAATATTTTTATAATTTGTTAAACGACAATTTAGAAAAAAATTTATATATAAAAATGATTTTAACTAAACTTTTTGGTATAAAAAATATATCAAACAATGAAAAAGAAGAATATATTCGTTCAAGAGATAAATTTGATAATTTGTTGGTAGATAATTCCATTAGAAAATTAAAGTCAGTAACACGAAAATTAAAATTTTATGATTTATCAAGGCTTGGATATAATATAAAATTATATGGGGCAAGAGCTTTGTTAGATAAATTGATATCTAAAAAACAATATTTTTATAAAGATTGTAAAATAAAAAAAGATGATTTTGTGATAGATGCAGGTGGTTGTTGGGCAGATACTGCTCTACTTTTTTCAAGTATAGTAGGTGATAAAGGTAAAATATTTTCTTTTGAATTTTTTGAAGATAACTTAAATATTTTTAAGGAAAATATTTCTTATAATAAAGAACTTGCAAAAAGAATAATTTTAACAGAACAACCTTTATATGATAAATCAAATAAAACCTTGTACCTAAATCATGCTTGTGCTGATATTACTACTCTTACAGAAAAAAACAATAAAAAACAACAATATATAACAATATCTATTGACGATTTTATTAAAGATAAAAAAATAAAAAAAATAGATTTTATAAAAATGGATGTTGAAGGCAGTGAACTAAAGGTTTTACAAGGAGCAATAACTTCGTTAAAAAAATATAAACCTAAACTTGCTATTGCTTCATATCATAAATATGACGATTATTATAAAATTCCTAAATTTTTAAATGAGTTAGGTATTGACTATCAATTTTATTTTGCAAATTATACGGTAGGATTTACAGATACCATTATATATGCAATATAAATTTGCTATAATATAAACATGTTGTTGAGTTTTAAAGATATTAAAAATAATGAAGAAGTATTAACATACTTAAAGTATGTAGATGACTACTTTGCAAGTATTGGTTATAAAGAGGATGGTATAGTCCATGCCTTATACACTGCAAAAAGAGCAGAATATATTCTAAAAGAGCTTGGTTATACAAAAAGAATTCAAGAACTTGCAAAAATTGCTGGTTTCCTGCACGACATAGGTAATATCGTTTCAAAAAGAGATCATGCACAAAGTGGTGCGGTTGTAGCAATGCATATTTTTAAGAATATGAAATTAGAGGAAGAAATATATAACAGTGATGCTTTTGAAATATTCGGAGCTATTGGAAGCCATGAAGATAAAAAATCACTTCCTCCTACAGATATTGCAGCAGCAGTTGTGTTAGGTGATAAAACCGATGTTAGATTTCAAAGATTAAGTTCTCAAGAACAAAGATTTAAGGATATTCACTCAAAAGTTATAGCAGCATGTGATGTATCTAAAGTAGAAGTTTCTAAGAAAAAAATGGAAATAATATTGAAATTAACAATAGACACAAAAATTTGCTCAATTATGGAATATTTTGAAATTTTTACAAAAAGAACGATATATTGTAGTAAAGCCTGTAGTGTTTTGGGTTGTAAATTTGGGCTTTATATAAACGGAGATAAATTTTTATAATGCAACAATGTGGTGCTTTTACACTAATAAAACAATCCAGTCAATGTGGTGCACGGCTTGGAAAGGTATATACAACAAGAGGAACGATTGATACTCCAGTTTTTATGCCTGTTGGAACACAAGGTTCTGTAAAGTCACTTTCTACAGAACAATTAATAGAATTAAGAGCACAAATAATATTGGCTAATTCATATCATATATACTTAAGACCCGGACTTGATATAATAAAAAAATCAGGTGGGATACAGAAGTTTAATTCATGGAATAGACCTATGCTGACCGATTCAGGTGGTTTTCAAATATTTTCTTTAAATGGTTTTAGAAAAATTAAAGAAGAGGGAGTAGAATTTAAATCTCATATAGATGGTTCAAAACATTTTATATCGCCTGAAATATCTATGCAAATTCAAAAAGCTATAGGTGCAGACATTATAATGTGTTTTGATGAATGTACTCCTTACCCTGCAACTTATGAATATGCAAAAAACTCCATGCAGTTAAGTTTAAAATGGGCAAAAAGATGTAAGGATGAATTTTATAAAGATGATGCAAAAAATACACAAGCTCTTTTTGGAATAATTCAAGGTTCAGTTTTTGAGGATTTAAGAAAAGAAAGTGCTTTAAAAATGCAAAATATAGATTTTGCTGGATATGCTATAGGTGGAGTATCTGTTGGAGAAACAAAAGAAGAAATGTTAAAAGTTATAGATTTTACCATTCAATATTTGCCAAAAAATAAGGCAAGATATTTAATGGGAGTTGGTATGCCCGAGGATATTTGGGAGGCAATCGAAAGAGGTATAGATATGTTTGACTGTGTTATTCCTACTAGAAATGGAAGAAATGGGCAAGCTTTTACAACTTATGGAAAAGTTAATATAAAAAATGGTGAATATAAAGATAAATTTGAACCTCTTGACCCAGAATGTAATTGCCAAACTTGTAGAGGCTACACTAAAGCATATTTGAATCATCTATTTAAATCTCAAGAGATATTAGCACATACTTTGTTATCTTTACACAATATACATTTTATGTTGAAATTAACAAAAATTGTTCAAGAAGCAATACAAACGGATACTTTTTTTAAAGTTAAGCAAGAATTTTTTAATAAGTATTATTCAAAAAAGTGAAGTTTATTATACTTCGTTTATCTATTTTGTAAGAGGTTAATACATAAAAAACAATTAATAAAGTATGCTATACCGATTTATTAATATTAAACTATGGTATATGCATTACAACAATGTTGTATAGCATAAACACACAAGTATTTCTTTCTAAAATAAATTAAAACAAATATAAGTCAAAATGAACAATAGTTATAAAATAAAGAATTTTATTTTTATATAATACAAACACAAAATCAAATGTATAGAGTTTATAAAATGAGAATAAACAACAAGTTTACAAAGTTAGTTTGTAAAATATTAGGTGTTTTGTTTATATTAGTTGTGCTGTTCTTTATTGTACTTCATTTTATTTTGCTTAATATTGTTTCTTCCAATAATGTAAAAGAAAAAATTGTTTCAATTTTAAAAGAGCAATTGGCAACAGATGTAAATATAGAGAAACTTTCCGTAAGTTTATTTGATTTTGCCATTGATAATTTAGAACTTAAAATAAAAGATACCGATTTTATGTATAT
>CAMVLN010000135.1 GCA_947168325.1 uncultured Elusimicrobia bacterium
TAATGCCTCAACTGATAATACTAAACAATTAATTGAAAATTTTCAAAATCAGTATAAAAACATTACCTATTTTAGACAAAGTCAAAATATGGGTGCAGACATGAACTATTTAAAAGTTATAGAAATTGCTCATGGTAATTACTGTTGGTTTTTAGGTAGCGATGATACAGTTTTACCAACAAGCATAAGTAAAATAATCAAAGAAATAGCAAATAAAACAGCAGAGATATTCTCTTTAAGTAGTATTATTTGTAATATAACTCTGAAAAAAACATTTAAATTGAATAAATCTTTGAAAGATAGTACCTACACAAACTCTTTTGAATGCATCAAAAATATTGGTACAAATTTTGGATATATTAGTTCTATTGTTATAAAAAAGAGTTTATGGATGATTTATGCAAATGATAAAAAATTTATCGGGTCTGCTTATCTTCATGTATATATAATTTTTTCAATACTACAAAATTTTAATATAAAGGTAAAATTTATTGCACAGCCTTATGTTTGTTATAGAGCAGGCAACGATTCTTTTCTTTCATCTTTTGGTAGATATAAAAGGGTAAAATTTGACATCGTAGGGTACAACGATATTGCATCTTATGTTTTTGGAGAAAAATCAAAAGAACTAATTGAAATAAACAGGGTAACTGTTAGATATCATGTGTTTAATCATATATTAATAGCAATATTAGCCAAAACAGCTACTATTGGATATAGGATAAAAGTATTTATTTTATGTTTAAAATACTATTACAAATATATTTTCTTTTGGACAAAAGTGTTACCATTATTAGTAACCCCATATTTTATTTTAAATACTGTAAGATTTATTTATAGAAAAACTTTAAAAAACAATGAACAATAAAATAAAAAGATATTTAATAAGTACTACAGCTCATCTTGGAGATTTTATTTGGGCAACTAGTGCAATAGCTATTTTAAAACAAACTTTTCCAAATATTAAAATAACTGTTTTAGCACCTAAATCAATATCCGAATTGATAATTAATAATCCTGTTGTTGATGATGTTATTTATATTTCTTATTCAAGTAATGACTTGAAGTCAAAAATTAAAAGACTGTTTTTATCTATTACTTTGACTATTCAAATATTTTTTAAAAATTTTGATACGGCAATAATTTTGGATTCTTCACGAATTTCTGTTATAATTTCAAAACTTGCAATGATACAAAATATTGTTGGTGGGGATTTATATCCCTTCGGATACAATTTTGAAAATCCTATTTCTAAATATTCCACACATGTTGTAAATTTACATAAAAATCAAGATTTTATCCATGCTTCAATGAGATTTCAAACAATAATTAAATCTTATATGAATACTTCAAACAATGCTATACCTGTGTTACCAGATTCTTCTAAATATAGGCAAAAAGCATTAGAGCTTATACGAAATAGCAATAAAATTGTTATATTACTTTGTATAAAAGGATCAGAAAATACATCTCACATCTATAACATTAAAAATTTTAAAAATATAATAGATATTTTAAATAAAAAATTTAGTAATTTAGATTTTTATATTGTTGGCACAAAACAAGACTTCAATTATGCACAACAATTAACAACAATAAAAAATGTTTATAATATTTGTGGTAAAACTTCACTTCTACAATTAAGAGAACTTTGTAAACTGTCTAAACTTTTAATTTCTCTTGATACTGGAACAATACATCTTGCAGCAACAACAAATATAAACATTATTTCTTTACATGGGGCATCCTCTTATAAAAATACTGGTCCTATGTCTTATATGTCATATCCTATATATCACAATACTAATTGTTCTCCTTGTTTTTATAAAAGATTTGTTAAAAATATTGGTTGCCAAACTTATCCAAATCCAAAATGTTTAGCAGGTATTGCTCCAAAAGAAATTGCAGATAAAGCCATTAAAATATTGGAGAACAATTTAAATGAATAGAAAAGTTTTGATTAGTTGTATGTCATTACATATTGGAGATTTTATTTGGGCAACTAGTGCAATAGCTATTTTAAAAACAACTTGTCCAAATGTTAAAATAACGGTTCTTGCATGTAAACCATTACAAGAATTAATAGAAAATAACCCTATCATTGACAAAGCAATTTATACCATATATCCACAAAATTCATTAAAAGTAAAAGTAAAAAGATTATTGAAATTAATAAAAATAATTCCACAAATATTTTTTCAAAATTATGATGATTGTATAATTTTTGCACATTCGAAAATATCAGTATTAATTGCAAAAATATGCCGTATTAAGAATATAGTTGGAACAGACTATTTATGGACGGGAAACAATATCATAGATCCTTTATCAAAATATTACACAAAAGTCATACATATACATCCAAATCAAGATAATATTCATGCATGTATTAAATTTCAAACAGTAATAAAATCTTATTTTGGAATATTCAATAATTCTAAGCCTGTTATACCTACCTGCAATAACTTTGAAATTTTAAACTTCACTTTTTTTAAAAATGATAATTCAATTAAAGTTGCTCTTTGTATTTACGGTTCTAAAATGTCTAACAATATATGGGATATACAAAATTTTAAAGATGTAGTAATAATGCTTAGTGACAAATTTAAAAATATAACTTTTTATTTAGTCGGTTCAAAAGCAAACTTTGATCATTCACAAAAACTTATTTCAATTTTAGATAAAAATATTAAAATTTATAATATTTGTGGAAAAACATCTCTACTTGAGCTTGTATATTTGTTTAAGTACATGAATATTTTATTTTCTGTTGATACAGGGGTAACTCATTTAGCTGCAACTACAAATATTAAAATTTTTTCTATTTATGGACCTACATTGCCACAACAAGCAGCACCTATGTCTAATAAAGTGATAACATTTTATGAAGGGGAGAAATGTAGTCCATGTATGCACCAAATTATTGTTTTAAATAAACCATGTCAATATTATCCAAAACCAATATGTCTTTCAAAAATTAAACCTGAAACTGTAGTGAAAAAAATTATAGAGTTTTTATCAAACAGCAAATAAGTGAAAAACACTAATGATTTTGTTATTATAAGTTGAACTTTAAAAAATTTTAGATAAAATTACAATAATTGAATAAATGTAATATAAAATTGTTATACTTTTTTATATAAAACAACAAACGGTATAAAAAAGATTTTTAAAATAGAAAACATCATATTTAAATTATTTTTGTTCACTTAAAATTTCTTCTACCTTCCATAGCACCTTTTCTGGTGAGATGTTATTCATACATCTTATATCTTTACAAATTTGATTATTACTATATATTTTACTTACACATGGAGAACATTTTTCATAAGTACAAATATTTACTGATTTAGAAGATATAGGCATAGTATGTTCCGGTAAAGAAAAACCGTGCAATGATATTATTTTTGTTCTTGTTGTAGCTGCAATATGCACTGTTCCTGTATCTACAGAAATCAATAAATCTATCTAACAAATTTGTTTTATTTACTAAATCTACAATATCTATATTTTTTAGATTTTCTTTAAGATATCTATAATTTTGTTTTTCTTGAAAACTATTTCCCAAAATAAAAAATGTAGAGCCAAATTTATTATTTATATTTTCTATTAAACTTTTAAAATTTTTTATATTCCAGTTTTTACATTTTTTTGAACCATGAGTTGACAAAGCAATCTTATATCTTTTTACATTTTGCAAAAACTCTTTTTCTATACTTTCTGTTAAGTGTTCTGTATTAGGTAATATTGGTAACGCTCCATTATAAGTTGAGAATATTCATCTTATAATGAGT
>CAMVLN010000136.1 GCA_947168325.1 uncultured Elusimicrobia bacterium
ATCCACCTTTTCCTAATTGTTTGACTACTTCATAGTAATCAAGTAATTTTCCTTTAGCTTTTCCTACAAAATTCTGCCTGGCAAATTTTATCAGTTTATTTAGATATATTCATATTCTGCCTCCTTTTATTTCTATTTTTATTTTAGCACTCTTATTGTTTGAGTGATAATATAGCACATAATAGGCATTTTGTCAATACATATTTTTACATTAACAATACTTTTTATTTGTTGACGGATAACTAATTTTTGCAGACATTATTTTTGTAGAAATTAATATGGTGAATAATATTTTTTTATTTTTTGTAGTTTCAGCTTGTAGTACAAGTATCACTGTAGCATAATTTATATATGCTATTAATAATATGTATATCTCAAACTTAATTAGTAGTTTCAGTTTGTACTATAGCATTACATATTCTTTCAACTTCTTGTAAGTTCATACCTTCTTTACAATAAGCACTATAATAAACATTTGAAACAGCCATATTTATTACATAAATTTTATCTTGTGTTCCTCTAATTTTTATAGGAATACTATTATTTAATGCTATTTCTTTATTTACTGGATATTCTATATACACTCCACTTATATCACCATTATTAGCATATTGCTTAAAATCTGTTTTTCTAACACAAACAGTTCTAAAATCATCTAATGCATAGTTTATTTCTATCATACCTTTCATTGCTCTAACTGTATATTTTGAAAGTGATAATGGAAATGTAAAACCTGCAATTTTTGAAGCTTTAATTAAATCATCATCACAGTCTGTCCAGGGGTTTGCCATACCTATAAGTTTTGGTTTTTCTTCTACCATTTTTCTAAAACAACCTACTAAAACAAAAAAGATTAATAATAAAAATATTAGTTTTTTCATAATGGTTTTATCCTATCATAACTTTACTTGAAATATAAATTATATTTGCCAAAGCTGTTACTTAGTTATAGAATATTTAAATTTGATTACACTAAAAAATTAATTAATAAAAATCTAATAGTTATATGCTTCAAATAAAGCTTTCAATAGTTCTTGACCTTTTATCATTGTTTTATAATCAACATATTCGTTAGCAGAATGCATATTGCATACTGTTGCTAATCCTATTAAATATGGTGAAAACTTTTCGCCTTTTGCATTTGTTCTGTTAGCATAAATATGAGTTTCTGCCCCTGCATGAAATGATGAAATTTCAGGTTCTATACCAACTTGCTTAGCCACTTTTGAAAATAAATTAGGTATGTATTCATCTTGATTTTTTTCAAACATCGGAACTTTTTCCTTAAAAATAATTGTTGCAGTTGCAATACCTTCATATTTTTTGTTAAAAGAATCAACAGTTTTTTGCATAGTTTGTATAAGTTCTTTTTCTTTTTCTTTATTTGAACTTCTTATAGAATATGTTGCTTTGGCCTCTGTATTTATAACATTTGTAATGCTTAAATTTCCGGATAAAATTCCACCAATATTACAAGAAGTTACAACTTTACCATCTTCACTGTAAAAAGCTCCTTGTGGCATATTTGAAACTAAATCTGCAATTAATTTTGTTGCATTTTTTCTTGTTGTATCTCCAATATCATTTCCAGAATGACCACCTTTTGGTGCACTAACTTTTAAATTTACATCTACATAGCTTGCACCTGCAACTAAACATTGCCCTAAAGCATCGCTATCTAAAACTAACACATACTTTGATTTTATTTTTGAAAAGTCAGTATTTTTAATACCTGTCATACCGTTTTCTTCGTCTCTAGTAAAATGAAGTTCCAACCCTCCATGTTTTATATCTGTTCTTTTAATAAGTTTTTTTGCAAAATATAATGCAGTTGCAACTCCTGCTTTATCGTCTGCACCAAGTGTTCTATCTTGAGCTTTTATCAAATTACCATCTAAATAAATAACAATTTGGGAACTATCCCCTACAACATCCATGTGTGCAGATAACAAAATAGTTTTTTTTGTTATATCTGTTGCCGGTATTGTTATGTATATATTGTTATATTTATCTGTTTCATAAGGTAAATTATTGTTTTTACAATAATTGCAAATCCATGTAATAACTTTTTCTTCTTTTAATGATGGTGACGGTATTTCTGCAATAGAGCAGAACAAATCTACCAACTCATTTTCTCTTCTTAATTCATTAATATTCATATTCTTCTCCTATATTTTTATCTCTACTTTTGTATGATATTATAATGCAATTTTTTTATTGTACCAAATTATATTTATAATACAAAAACCTATAAAAATTTTTTATCTCTGCCATAAAAATTGTATAATGCAAAGCTAGTTATAAATAAGGAGAAAAATTATGAGAAAAAATTTTGGTCAACAGACTTGGTTTTATCCTATGCCGGTTCTAATAGTTTGTGCTTACGATGATAAAGGGCAGGCAAATGCACTAAATGCTGCTTGGGGCGGAATATACGATTACAAAAAAGTTATAATTTGTTTAGATGAAAGCCATAAAACTACAAAAAATATAAAATTAAAAAAAGAGTTCACAATCAGTTTTGCAGATGTAGACCACATAAAAGAATGTGATTATTTAGGTATAGTTTCAGGTAATGAAGTTTCAAACAAACTTGAAAAAGCAGGTTTTACTACAGAAAAAAGTAATTTTGTAGATGCTCCTATAATAAAAGAATTGCCTATGGCACTTGAATGTAAATTAATAAAGTTTGACGATAATGGTAACATCATTGCAGACATTATAAACATAAGTGCAGATGAAAAAATATTAGATAATAAAGGCAACATAGATTCTACAAAAATTAAATTTATAAGTTATGACAGTGTAAATCACAAATATTTAGAAGTTAGCAAAATTGTAGGAACAGCATTTAGTGATGGAAATAGCATAAAATAAAAAAGATTATTTAATATTTAAAAAATATATAGATGTATATAATATTAAAGAGTGAATAATAAGCTACTATCAACATCAGAAGTATGTAATAAATACAATATATCACAAGAGCTTCTTTATGAATTTAAAGAAGAAGGCCTTATTTATTTCCCTACAAAAAACATACAGCAATATTTGTGGGATAAAAAAACATTAAACAAACTTTCAAATATACTTAAAAAAAACACAAAAAATTATAAAGCCACCACTATCAATAACAGAAGATATTTAGGCAATAAATATAAACTATTACCTTTCATAAAAGAAATAGTTGAAAAGCATTGTAAAAATATCAATATAGTAGCGGATATTTTTTCAGGAACAGGTGCTGTTTCTTCAGCATTTACTGATAAAGTATTAATTACAAATGACAATATGTATAGTAATTATATATGTCATCTTGCTTGGTTTGGAACAGAAAAAGCAGATATAAATAAAATAAAAAAATTTATTGTTGATTACAATAACACAAATCCGCAAAACGATAATTATATGTCAATAAATTTTTCAAACACAGAATTTAATAAAGATGTTTGCAAAAAAATAGGTTTTATAAGAGAAGATATTGAAACAAAATTTAATTCTAAAATAATAAATGAGAGAGAAAGAGCAGTATTAATAACATCATTATTATATGCTATGGATAAAATTGCTAACACTTGTGGACATTATGATGCTTATAGAAAAAATGGAGAATTAAATAAAAAATTAGAACTATCTGTTCCTTTAATTTCAAATAATTTAAACAAAAAAAATAAAAATTAAAATATTGATGCTAATGAATTGGTAAAGAATATAAAAGCA
>CAMVLN010000137.1 GCA_947168325.1 uncultured Elusimicrobia bacterium
TTCTTCTTTAAAAATAATTGCAAAACAAATTCAAAATCATTACAATTTTGTTAGATTTCATAGAAATCTTAATTTCAATATTAGATTTTTTTCTACTATGGAATTTTTACTCTTCAAATTTCATATTTCAAAAACTGTTAAGTCTCTTTAACACTAACAGGTTTGAAAAAATATTTTTTTTATGTTATATTTATAATGTATGTTTGTGGTTTTTTTCAAGCAATTTATTAAAGAGTTGAAAAGAAAAGTTACCATTGTTTTCATTCATCATGGTAAAATTAAGCCGTTGAAATTTAATTTCTCTATTTTGTTTCTTTTTGTTCTGTTTTTGGGTTGGACAAGTTTCACATTATGGGCCGGATTTGTATCTGGAAAATATGTGGACTATTTAGTCATAAAAACAAATTGTAAAATAACAAAATTAAGAATGCTTTTCTTCTCTGACCAAATAAAAAAACTTAAAGAAAATTTATCACAGATAAAACAAAATGATGACAATATAAGGTATCTTCTTGCTATGAACTCAAGAAAAATAATAATAGAAAATTATTTAGGAGCAGGTGGTCCTACTCCTGTGGAAGCTAGTACTTTAGCAATGTTGTTATCTGGAAAAGCAAACAATATAAATCATCACAATATGGCAAAACAATCTTTTTATTTGTTAGAAGAGTGTAAGGCTTCAGTGAATAGTTATTCGGAAGTCGTAAAGTATATAGATAGACAAAGAGAGATTTTTAGATATACCCCATCTATATGGCCTTGTAAAGGGATAATTTCTTCTTCCTACGGTATAAGATTTCATCCGATTTTTGGTAACAAAATATTTCATGCTGGAATAGATATAGCTAATGATAAAAATACTCCAATTGTTTCTACAGCTGATGGAGTTGTAATTTTTTCTGGTTGGCTTTATGGTTATGGAAAGGTGATAGCTATAGAACACGGACATAAATATAGAACTATTTATGCCCATCTTTCTAATTTTTTGGTAAAAAAAGGTGAAATTGTAGTAAAAGGTCAAGAAATTGCAAAGATGGGAATGACAGGAAGAGCTACTGGGCCACATGTACATTATGAAGTGCATTTTAGTAAAAAGCCTATTAATCCAATAAAATATTTAAATAGCTATTTAGACTAAAGGGTAATTGAATGAGTAATAAAAGTAAAAAATTATTTGGTACTATAGAAACTTTGATTGGTATTGGAACAACTTTTACTGGAGATATTTGTGTAACTAATAGTTTAAGAATTGATGGAAAAATTATGGGTAATATAAAAAATTCCGGTGGAGTGATCATAGGAGATAAGGCAGAAATAAGAGGAAATATTTACACTGGTTATATTGTAGTATGTGGCTTGGTTGAAGGGAATATTACTGCTAGTGAAGGAATAGAGTTATTGAGTAAGGCAATAGTAATAGGTGATATCAAAACAACAATTCTTTCCATCAATGAAGGTGCTATTTTTAAAGGGAAAAGTTCTATGTTTGAAAAAGAAGAATCTTGTTCCAATTCTAATAAAAAGGAAGAATAGTTTTAAGAGGAAATAAAATTATGATGGATTGTTTTAGAAAACATAAGGTAAAAATTATTTTAATAATATTGATTGGTTTTTTTGGTGGAACATTTATTGCAGGGTTTGGTGTATCAACATTGGGCAAAACAAATTCTTTTGATGCTGTGGCTGTTGTTAACGGTAAGAAGATTCCGTATAGATTTTTTCATAGTTTATACAATAATACTATTAATTCTTTAAGTCATTCTGAGAATGAAATTACAACTGATATAACGACAGCGATAAAAAATGATATTGTAAGAGCATTAATTCAGGATGAGTTAATTTATCAACAGGCAAAAGATTATGGAATAACAGTAAGTGATACGGAACTTGCTTATGATATACAGGGTTATTCGTATTTTTTAAATGGACAAGGAATTTTTGACAGCAGAAAATATTATCAGTTTTTAAATAATTTGATGATATCTCCAAAAGATTTTGAAACATTAAGAAGGAAACAAATTGTTGCAAATAAATTGAAAGTTCTTATTGCATCAACGGTTAAAGTTAGTAAAACTGAAAAAATAAACCATAAAGAGTCTCAATTATTACAAGAAAAAGCAAATGAAATTGTAAATTCTTGGTTTAATGATATAAGAGGGAAATCTACAGTAGAAGTTTTTGCCATTTGATAGTAAAAGTTTTTAAGATTACTGAAAATTATTTTTTGCATTTATTGTAGTATGGTGCGATGGTTTTTGCTTTTGTAGTGTGTTATTTTAGAAAACTATCTTATAGTTATGTTGAATAATTTTAATTTTTCCCTTAATTTTATATATGGTAATCCAACAACAGTAAAATAGTCTCCATATATTTTTTTTACAAAAGAGTCATTTTTATCTTGAACAGCATAAGAGCCAGCTTTGTCCATGTTTTTTCCAAAGAGCTTTTGTAATTCGTCGTCTGCTAGTTTTTTCATTTTTACAATGGCGACATCATAAAATACTAAATTTAATTTACTTGAAAGAATAGATACCCCTGTATAAACTCTATGAGTACTTCCATTTAACTCTTTAACCATACTGATAGATTGTTGTTTGTTTTTAGGTTTTCCTAAAATTTTACCATTTAAAAAAACTACTGTATCTGAACCAATAACGATATAATTTGGATTATTTTTTTTAACAAGCTCTGCTTTTTTGTAAGATAAATACTTTACTACATATGATGGTCTTTTTAAATCACATTTTTCTTCTATTTTGCTAGGAACTACATCAAAAACAAGCCCCCACTTTTTTAATAACTCTATTCTTCTTAAAGATAATGAAGCTAATATTATTTTTTTATTTTTTTTCATTTATGATTTTTTGTTATTGATGATACTGTAGCTATTTATTTGTCTGTCTTTATACTCGACTTGATATTATTCTAAACTTTTTATTATTTTACACAAAGATTTTTAATTATGTATATATTTTATTATTATCACTACTCCTAAAAACTTTCTTTATAACGATAAAATACACCACTCCAGTTTATTTTTTCAATAGATTCTATAAAAAAGGACGACAACAAAAATGAACATTTGCCGTCGTCCTATAAAATTCATACAAAAACTAACTTAATCATTTAAGCCTTGATCCGTCCATACAGGAGATGTTGTTTTTCCACTCACCAATGTCAAAGAAATACCAGATGCTCCAAAAGAGCCACTAGTCGTAGCCGTGAATTGATTAGCACTGGCAGAAACACTAAAACCTGTAAAATACTTATTAGGTCTTGCATCAACATCCAAACCTTCATCAAAATTAGTTTGTGCAACCACCTTAAAATTAGCAAACTCTGTAAAATAAAGTTTTTCAGCAGTTTGAATTGTTCCTAACAAAGTCTTTCCTTCTGTTGCCATTGCCTTCCTAGTATAGCCTCTGTAAATAGGTACTGCTACAATAGACAAAATTCCGACAATAATAATCACAACTACCAACTCAATAAGTGTAAAACCTTTTGCCTTCTTCTTAAACATGATAAAACCTCCTTTTATAATTATGTCACATTATATAATTAGACAACCGACATGGACACTCGTGGTATTGTAATATATTTTTAAAAAAAAATCAAATTTTTGTAGTCGTTCATAACATATTGGACTTTTTAGTAAAATTAGTTTATCAAATTTTTATTAATAAAATCTATTGGTGTTATATA
>CAMVLN010000138.1 GCA_947168325.1 uncultured Elusimicrobia bacterium
TATAAAAAATATCTTATGCTGAAGCTTCTTAACTTTAGGCTAATTTTAACATAAAAATAAAATTATGTAAATAAAAAAAGAGTAAACAGCATAAAAATTCTTATTTATTTTATTTCTACAGATATATTTAGGTATTGTAAAGAACAAGTGTGGCTAGTACTAAACTAAATTGGTATACTAGCCACATTTTATTTTGCCAAAATCAAATTTATTATATTTTATTATGCTGCTGTCAACATTGCTTTAATTTGATTTATATCCATATCTATTATTCTTTCTTTATATTCTTTAATTTTTAATCTATCGTCTAATAAAATATATATAATACCAGCTAAAGCCTCTGACTTTTCTATGTCCGTTGTTGCTCTTTCTAATTGTTTTTCTAAAATATCTAATATTTCATCCATAGTTTGATTATTATATTTATCAACTATTTTCTCGCCGTATTCTCTTGTAAAAGATTCTTTTGCTAATACCCTATATTCACCTAACATTTCTAACAATTTATCTGCATTTTCAGATAATATGTCATCTCTTAAATTTTCTGCAGATATATCTATTAATTTCTTTAATTCATTTACCTCTAGCATTCCAGTTAATATTGCTTTTGCTTGTTCATTGCTCTTTGCCTTTATCTTTCCATTTGTAATCTGCGATACATATTCTATTAAATTATTAATTTTATCATAATATATTAATACTTGTTCATTTTGTATTTTATTGTTTAAAGCAAATTCCCTACCTTTTATCTTTCCCTCTACTTTTTCCCTTGCAAGTTTTGCTTCCGGAGTTTGAGAAAACATTGATTTTATTATTTCTAACATTGTTATTCCATCTTTGCTTATATCCTGAGAATCTATATCATTTATTACTTGAGCATCAAAAGCTAAACTTACCCCTGCATTTATTAATTTTTGTATATTTTGAGTATTAATTACTATATTTTCTCCATCTTGTTGAGCTATATATACAATACTTCCATCTATCTTCTTCCCTATATTTATCATTTCTATAGCTTCTTTGTAATCTAACATCAATTTAACATTTTCTTTTTTTATATTTTCTGGCAAATCTTTATATCTAAATTCTTTGTTTTTAACTCTTTCTAAATTCTTCAAATCTTGAAGAAGATTTATCTTTTTTTCTTTATCAACATTTCCAAAATCTATTACTATATTATCCAGTGAAATATTTTTGTTTTCTACTAGTTCTTTTACTTTATCAAAAGAAACTTTTTCTATATCTAGTTTATAAAAAACATTTATACCGTTTTGTTTAAAGAAGTTTATTTCATGCTCTTTTATGATATAATCTCTATCTATTTTTAAAACTATTGTATTGATACCTTTCTCTTTCAAACCATATAATTCTTCTGTGAAAGATTTAAGTTCTTTGTTTCTAATATCTTGTACACTGTAAGTAGCCATTATATTTTTTGTTTTTACCGTCATATTACTTAATGCTTTATTTGATATTCCCTTCAATACTGTAATACCTTTTACCATAGCCACCTTTATACTATTCGTACTATATGCTAATAATTTTTTATCATAAATTGCACCATTTAATTGTTCTAAATTATTTTCTATTAAATTTCTTGATACATACATTATGTTCCTGTTTGTATTATCAATTTGCTCTATGATGTTATTTACTACATCTATAGATTTTATTCCTTTTATATTTAATAAATTTTTTACTGGTTCATATACAATTATTGTTAAATTTTTAAGATTTATATTTTCTAATTTATAAGATAAACTTTTTGTTCCAACTATTTTATTTGCTTCTTTAGTTGGCACATATTTTGCTCCAATTTTTTTTATTATTTTTTCGTTTATTTTATCATATTCACCTACAAATACTAATTTTATTTTTACTCCTTCTTTTGCATAAGTCATTGCTTCTTCTATAGCTTGTTCATCATCTACATCTACCACTGCCACAATTGTTGGTACTTTTTTAAATATTGAAATTATATTGTTCCATAACATTTCTAGCCATTGTTTTGCTTTTTCTACTACTAATGCTTCTTTTGTTGTATAAGGTTTAATATATTCCCCTACTACACCAAATTCTTCGTATCGAGTAAGTATTGTTTTATATACTTGTTCTTCTTCTACTTGTCCTTTCTCATTTTTCTTTATGACTTTTAACATTATTTTATCACCTTGTTCATATATTTTTATTTCTACATCCTCTAAAATTATCTTACCATCAGCATCTTTATTAAAATCACAATATCCTAACAAAGATGGTTCTATTAAAAGTTCTTTGTCTGTAGCATTGGCAATTGTAACATTTCCTTTTAATACTACATCTTTCATTTTTACTATGCCACCTTTGTTTTTTAAACCAGGGTTTATATAAAGATTTTTCAATCCTGTTATATCACAATCTCTCCAATATCTTAAGAAAAAAGATATATCCTTATAAACTCCTTCTTGAGGAACACTTACATTAGTTGCTCCAGTTGCTCCATCTATTACAGAATTCGTTTCCCACATATATGTGTTTGTATCTATTGTTCCATTCACAAACTGTATCCATGCATCTACAGAAAACTTAAACGGTGTAAATATTTGAGTTCTTTGTTCTTTGTTTGCAAGTGCTATTCCTACCAAACCGTTAGGAAAAGTGCCTTCCATGAATTTGTCAAAATCTTTGTTCTTTTGCCTTAATATCTCTATTCTTTCATTTAGGTTAAATACTGCTGATACTAGTGCTCCTTCCAGTTGATAATATTCTTTATTATCTTTACCTTTTCCATTTTTTATTAAATCTGGTAATGCCATTTTGTCATATTCTTCTTGTGTTATCTTGTTTTCCTTTATCATATTTTTTAAATAATTCATTAAAGCCTTCATATTTTTAACATTTATGAGCACTGTATTTGTATTAAAAGCCACTTGTCCTTCATATTTGCCAAAACCCATTTCTTGAAATAATTGCTCTTGCCCTGTTGCTTTTGCTTGTGCTATTTCCATTATACATGGTACAAATATTTCTTCTTCGCCTACTTTAATTTTCTTTAACCCTATTATTCCACCTTTTCTATCTATTTGTTCTCTTGTTGCTGCTATTACCATTATACCTTTATCTTTGTTTACCATATATCTTGGTATTTCTACTGGTGTTCCACTATTTAAAGCATCCGAATTTGATATACATATTATTGCTGCTTCTTCTTCTTTTATATCTGTTTTTACTCCTGCTATTTTTTCTAGTATCGTTTTTAGCCATACACCATGCCCTGATGGTGCTTCTTTGTCTAATCTAAATTTCAAAATATTCCCTTCCATATATACCGGCGGATACTGTCCACATAACATCATTGCATTTTCAGCTATTTCTTTATCCCCCAATATTTCTATTATTTGTTTACCGTTTTCACCATTTATTTCTTCTTTTATATTTTTATCACCAGCTGTATATGATTCTTCTATTAATTTTACTGATGGTAGTGATGTTAACATCACTACTGACACACTAGCATATTTCCTTTCGCTTTTCTCTTTTAACAATTCACTCAATTTGATATCTGTTATACTTTTTAATTCATATTTTGGTTGTTCTTTTGTACCCACATTAACTTTAAAGTACATATCTGCTGCTTTTGCACCTAAACTTACTTTTATA
>CAMVLN010000139.1 GCA_947168325.1 uncultured Elusimicrobia bacterium
AAAATTAATATTACTATTGCTACTTTTTTTATATTAGATATTATTAAAGAAAAAGCTTCATCTATTTGCTTTTTCATTTCATTTTGAGAAAAGCCAACTATAAATGTTCCCATATTAGTACCATCAATAAAAAAAGGAGTAACAAACTCATGTATTTGTTCTCCACTATAAGAAGTATAATATTCTATACTATCTCTATCAGTTTTTTTTATTCTATTTCTATATTCTGAGTCAATATTTACATCACTATATTTTGAATCGTATACAATAACCCCATCTTCACTAATGTACCCAGCATAAACAACAGATGGTTTATAAGTTAACACTAATAATTCTACAGCATTTTTAACTTGTGAAAAATTTTTTATACTTATAGCCTCTTTTGACATAGAAACAAAACTCTTTAAAGTTTTTATTCTTGACTCAGAAATTTGCTGAATAAAAAATTTTTTCTGTATTTTTAAAATATTATAAGACAAACTAAATATAACAACAACCAACAAAACAGAAACCATTAGAACAGATTTGCCTCTTAGTTCCATTGATACCCTTCTTGTAGAAAAGTATAAAGACTAGTCTATTATATTAAAATAGATACAATAAACTAGTCTTATTGTTTTATTAAACTATCCTTCTATTTGCTGTTGTTCCAAATTGACAACTACACCACTTCCAATTTTTTTAACTATAAAATTATATATCCATACAACTACAGCTATACCAACTGACATTATAGCTGTATAAAGAACTATGAAAAGTAACCACGAAAGGATTCTTGCCCCAAAACCCAAACCGGCTGCAACCTCTGCTGGAAAAATAAAAAAAGTAAATATTCCAATAATAGCTCCAAACAAAGCAAACACTATTGGAAAAACTTTAAATAAAGACACTACACTCATACTTTTAATTTCATAAACTGCCATACAAAATCCTCCTATTTTTTATTATACTCCTTATATTGTATCAAATAAAAAAGTTTTGTCAATGCTCAACATTTATTTACTATTACTTACTATAAAATTTTTTCATATCTTCCAATGTCATCGGAGTATAGTCACTTGCATGCCCTGCTGTTGAGAAAGATTTCATCTTATTTGCAATTAAGCATTGCAAAGCTGTTCTTGCTGGACCTAAATAATCTCTTGGATCAAATTTTTCTGGAGTTTCTGCAAACACTTTTCTAATAGTTGCTGTCATTGCAAGCCTACCATCAGTATCAACATTTATTTTTTGAACACCCAACTTAATTGCTTTTTGTAAATGTTCCATTGGAACACCTTCTGCACCTGGCATTTTTCCCCCATATTTATTTACTGCATCAATTAATTCTTTTGGAACAGATGATGCTCCATGAAGGACTATCGGAATATCAATAAGTTTTCTAACTTCCTGTAGTACATCAAAAGCTAAAACTTTCGCCCCTTTAAATTTGTATGCACCATGAGATGTTCCAATTGCTATAGCAAGAGCATCTACTCCAGTATCTTTTACAAACTGCAATGCTTCTTGAGGATCTGTAATATGGGCTGAACCAGAACCAACTCCATCTTCAATTCCACCTAGTCTTCCAATTTCTGCTTCTACCGTCACACCATATTTATGAGCATATTCCACAACTGATTTTGTAACATTAACATTATATTCATAATCTGAAGGAGTTTTACCATCCTCTTTTAATGAACCATCTATCATGACAGACGAAAAGCCCAAATCTATAGCCTTCTTTGCTGAATCCAATGAATTACCATGATCTAAATGCATCGCTACAGGAATTGTAGGATTTTCCACAACTGCAGCTTTCATCAAATACCCAAGATATGTAAAGTTAGAATATTTTAATGCACCTCTACTTGCTTGTATAATAACAGGAGACTGTGTTTCTTGAGCAGCTGCCATAATTGCCTGAATTTGTTCCATGTTGTTTACATTGTATGCACCAACACCATATCCTTTCTTCTTTGCTTCTTCCAAAATTTGCTTCATAGGTACTAATGCCATTTTACTTCCTCCAATATCTTAATATATATTTTACTTTTTTACTCTTATCTTCTTTGTCTTACCATTTTTTTCTTTTACTGTTTCTTCAAACTCTCTAAAAACACCAATTTTTCTAAATTTTTCATATCTATTATCTATCAATTGTTGCTTCGTCATTTTCAATAAACCTAATAAATACTTATTTATAAAATTTTTTATATTAAGTGCAGTCTCTACAACATCAACATGAGCACCACCTATAGGCTCTTTTATTATTTCATCTATCACACCATTTTTTAATAAATCTTTTGCAGTAATTTTTAGTGCTTGAGTTGCTTCTTTTGACTTTGACGAATCTCTAAACAATATAGCTGCACACCCTTCCGGAGATATAACCGAATAATAAGAATTTTCCAACATTGCAATTTTATTAGCAACCCCAATACCTATCGCTCCTCCAGATCCTCCCTCTCCAATAACTATACTTATAACAGGAACTTCTAAACTTGACATTTCTCTTAAATTTCTTGCTATCGCTTCTGCTTGTCCTCTTTCCTCAGCTGCTATACCGGGATATGCCCCTGCCGTATCTATAAAGGTTACTATAGGTCTATTAAACTTTTCTGCCATTTTCATAAGCCTTAATGCTTTTCTATATCCCTCTGGATGAGCCATACCAAAATTTCTATCTATGTTTTCCTGAACAGCTCTCCCTTTTTGATGTCCAATAACTACTATTGGTTTATTATCTATCGTCGCAAGACCACATACTAATGCAGTATCATCGCCAAAAACCCTGTCTCCATGCAACTCAACAAAATTCTCGCATATAATCTTTATATAATCAAGAGTGTACGGTCTACTAGGGTGTCTTGCCAGCATAACCCTTTGCCAAGATGTTAAAGAGCTATACACTTCTTTTTTAAGTTTTTCTTTTTTCTCTTCTAAATCTGCAATTTCATTAGAAAAATCTATCTTACTATGTTCAGCAGAAAGTTTTAAACTTAAAATTTTTTTTTCTAGTTCAACAACCGGTTTTTCAAAATCCAACAAAAACTCACTCATTAAAATACCTCTTAAAATCTACTTTGATAACTAATTTTTAGTAATCTCTCACAACCATAATTTTCTTTGTCACTAATTGTAAAGTTTCTAATAATAAAATCTATATCTAAACCCTCTGTAATCCAAAATCTCAAACCGGCATTTAATCTTGCATCTCTACCTTTACCAACATTATCATATTCTATCATTACCATCAATGTATCAATTATTATTTGATAAGAAATCCCTACAAAACCTAAAATACATGGATGTCTGAAATCATTTAAATTCAAACCACCACTAAAATTTAAAGAAGGCAACAACAATTCTTTCCCTAAAACAAAATATATTCCCTTACCTTCTTGTGTAAACTTATCTTCTCTTTGATTATAAAAAAACCCCTGTCCATCATATCCAATTGCAAAACCGGGAATTTTCTCACTCCCAGAATAAATATTAAGCTTTAATTGCAATGCAGGAACTGCCACAACAACATCTTCTACACCTATGAGATTTTCTAACTCCCAAGAAACTCCAAAATTCAAGACACTAAATATTCCAAAATTTAACTTTGTAAGAACT
>CAMVLN010000140.1 GCA_947168325.1 uncultured Elusimicrobia bacterium
CAATATTCTTCTTATTTATTCTATTCTCTATTATTTGTTCTATACCATCAAAAGCTCCACCACAAATAAACAAAATATTTGTAGTATCTACTTTTATACATTCTTGTTGAGGATGTTTCCTTCCTCCTTCAGGAGGCACATTTGCAACAGTTCCTTCCACAATTTTTAGTAAAGCCTGCTGAACCCCTTCGCCTGAAACATCTCTTGTTATAGATTTGTTTTCTGATTTTCTTGCTATTTTATCTATCTCATCTATATATACAATTCCACACTCTGCTCTTTTTACATCATAAGAACAATTTTGTAATAATCTAACTAATATATTTTCTACATCGTCACCAACATATCCCGCTTCTGTAAGAGTTGTAGCATCAGCTATTGCAAAAGGAACATCTAACATCCTCGCAAGTGTTTGAGCAAGTAATGTTTTTCCTGTACCTGTTGACCCCAATAATAAAATATTTGATTTTTGTAATTCCACATCATCATCACTGTGTTTTATTATACTTGACTGTATTCTTTTATAATGATTATATACAGCAACAGACAGAACTTTCTTTGCTTGATCTTGCCCCATAACATAACTATCTAAAAACTTTTTTATATTTTGAGGTTTTGGAACCGGTTTCATTGTATGCTTAAATTCTGCCTGTTCTAATCTGTTCAATATATCGTTAGAACTTCTAATACAATCAGAACAAATTATAATACCCCCGCCACCAATAAACCTTTTACCACTTGATTTTGGTCTACCGCAAAATGAACATTTTAGTTCTTTATCATCTTTATTTAGTTCAGTCATTATTTTTTACCTGGAATTATTATTTCATCTATCAAACCATAATCTTTCGCTTCTTGTGCAGACATATAATAATTTCTTTCTGTGTCAGCAAGAATCTTTTCCTTATTTTGCCCTGTATGTTTTGCTAGAATTTCTGCTAAATTATTTTTTGCTAATAAAATTTCTCTTACTTCTAAATCTAAATCTGTTGCTTGACCAGACATTCCACCACCACTAATTAGTGGTTGATGTATCATTATTCTAGAATGCTCTAAAGCATATCTTTTACCTTTTGATCCTGCTGCAAGTAATACTGCACCAAAAGACATTGCCATTCCCATACAAATTGTGGTTATAGGACTTTTTATATATTGCATCGTATCATATATTGCAAGCCCTGCAGTTACAGAACCGCCAGGACAATTAATATATAAATTGATATCTTTTGCACTATCTTCTGCATCCAAAAATAAAAGTTGTGCAATCAATGCATTTGCAGAATCTGTAGTAACTTGGCTTTCATATCCTCCTACAAACACTATTCTATCTTTTAATAATCTAGAATAAATATCGTACCCTACGGAAGTATTACCACTTTTATCTATTACTGTTGGTATAAAGTTTGGCATAATCCCTCTTTTTAATTTATGGCCCATAACAACTTATACTATACAACAATGTGTAAAAAAACACTTGACCATTTTTGGTTTATAATTTTATATTCGTATTTGAAAATAAAAAGATTCTTTTTTCTTATATTATATTTTAAATCGTTTTTAAAATTCGTCATTATATAAAAATTTTATACTAACTCATATCTTTCATTATATAGCAAAAATACAATAAAAAAACTTTTACTACTAAATTACCCATTTTTTCAAAAATCTTTAACTTATCAACCATCTTATATTCCAATCATAATACTTTTAACTATTCTTTAACAGGCATATCTTTTTCTGTTTCCGTAATTTTTGCATTATCTACTAAAAATTTAAATATCTTATCCTCCTTAATCGAAGATAAAATATTTGTTTTATTTTTTTTAAAATAAATTTCCACATCTTCTTTCCTTGCTGAATTTGCATCTAACATTTTTTTCTTTGCTTCTTCTAAATCACTATCGCTAACTTCTATTTTTTCTTCAACACATATTGCATTTAATATATATGATAATCTAACATTTTTTTCCGCTTCCTGTAAATATTTTTTATCTGTAGATTCAATCTGCTTTTCAATAAATTCTTCCCCTGCACCCTGACTCTTCATATAATTTGACATTTTCTCAATTAAATATCGTTTTTGTTGTGATACTATAGACTGTGGAACATCAAATTTATTACTATCTAATAAACTATCTACTATTTGCCTTTCAACTTCGCCATTTTGCCTTCTATTTTCCTCTGTCTCTAAAGATATTTTTATTTTATTTTTTAAATCATCAAGGTTTTCTAGTCCAATATCCTTTGCAAATTCATCGTTAAGTTCAGGTAATTCTTTCTCTTTAACCTCTTCTATTGTTGTTTTGAATATTACTTTTTTACCAGCTAAACCTTTGTTTATATAATCTATAGGATATTCTATCTCAATATCTTTTGTTTCTCCTTTTTTAGTTTTTAGCAAACCATCTTTAAAACCTTGCAATGTATTTTTAGCACCTAAATCAATCATATGTTCTTTAGCTTTTATCTTTTCTACAGCTTTACCATTACAGAATCCTTCATAACTTACAACGACAAAACTTTTTTCCCCTACTTCACCAGATTTAGATATTACAAGTTTTGCATTTCTATCTAATAGCACATCAATACTTGCTTTTATATTTGCATCAGTAACCTTATATTTTTCTTTTTTTATTTGTATTCCTTTATAATTTTTAACTTTTACTTCAGGTTGACACTCTGCTTTAAAAGAATACTTTAAAACTTGTCCAAACTCATATTCTATATTTGTAACAACCGGCATGTCTATTGGCACAAAATTTTCTTTTTCTAAAGCACTAAATGCTGTTCTTTTTATCATATTTTCAATTAACTTTTCTTTTGCAACATCAGAATAATTTCTTTTAATCAAATCCATAGGAACTTTGCCCACTCTAAAACCAGGAATTTTCGCACTTTGTTGAATTGCTTCGTAAACTTTTTTCAATTCTATATCTGTTTGTGAAGGCTCTACTTTTACCTCCATAAATATCGAACATGGCTTTTTCTCTACAACTTTTGATTTAAATTCATAACTGCTATCACTCATAATAACCCCTTTACATAACATAACTTAAAGTCTATTTTGCAAAATTCACCTTATAACTTGTATTATAACTTACATTTACTATCAAATTCATTTTACAAAATTATCTTTCAAACTATACATCTTTTACAAAACAAAACTCAAAACACTAACCTATCAAATAATAAATTCCATTATCTGTTATCAACCACAAATATTCAAAACCACTTTAGTAATTTGTAATGCGGATAGAGGGAGTTGAACCCACACACCTTACGGTATACGGTCCTAAGCCGTATGCGTCTGCCAGTTCCGCCATATCCGCTTTGAGATATTTAATCTACACAGCTTTTGGATTATAACATTTAGGTAAATTTTAGTCAATAAAAGTGTATAAACAATACACTAACTTTTAGATTTAAAGAGATTTGAGAATTTTTGAAAGGTAAACAAATTCCATAGGAGGAAAAAATCTAATATTGAAATTAAGATTTCTATGAAGTCTAACAAAATTGTAA
>CAMVLN010000141.1 GCA_947168325.1 uncultured Elusimicrobia bacterium
GATACTATTTATGCCGAAGGGCAGAGAAGATATGTTGAATCGTTATCTGCTTATGCAAGACAATTTTTAGATTTAATGGATAAACCTGATGTTGATATTATTGAAGGGCTTTCTCCTGCAATATCTATAGAACAAAGAAATCCGTCTCATAATCCAAGATCAACTGTTGGAACGGTAACTGAAATATACGACTATTTAAGATTGTTGTTTGCTAGAATAGGTATACCTCATTGTCCAAAATGTGGGAAAAAAGTTTCACCACAAAGTTCACAACAAATTATTGATGAAGTAATGAAACATAAGCAAGATACAATGATTTATATTTTTGCTCCATTAATAAAAGGGAAAACTGGGACTTATGAAGAATTGTTTGAAAGATTATTAAAAGATGGTTTTAATAGAGTTAGAGTAGACAAAAATATTTATAGTTTAGATGAGGATATAAAGTTAGATAGATACAAAAAACATACAATAGACATATTAGTAGATAGAATAAAAATTAGCCAAGAAAATAAGTCTAGAATAGCATCTTCAATAGAAACATCCTTAAAGCATGGGCAAGGTCTTGTTGTAGTTGCAGTTGTAGATGAAAATAAAAATATTAAAGAAGAACAAACTTTTAGTGAACATTATGCTTGCATTGATTGCGGTATATCTATTGCAGAAATTGAACCTCGCCTTTTTTCTTTCAATACTCCACATGGTGCATGTAGTGATTGTGGTGGGCTTGGCAAAAAAATAGAAGTAGATGAAGATTTAATAGTACCAGATAAAGGTAAAAGTATAGAAGATGGGGCATTAAAAGCTTGGGCAGATCCAGTTACAACAAAAACTCATAGATGGAAAACATCTTGGTCTGGTTATTATTATGAAATGCTATGTGATGTTTGTAAAAAAAATAATATTTCCATGGATAAACCTTGGAAAAATCTTACTAGAAAACAACAAGAAATTATGTTATATGGTAAAGGAGATTTTGAAGGTGTACTTACAAATATGCAAAGAAGATACAATGAAACAGAATCCGATTATGTTAGAAATGCAATTTTTTCAGAGTATATGATTGAAAAAACTTGCCCTACTTGTAAAGGTAAGAGATTAAAAAAAGAATCTTTGTCAGTATTAATAAATGAAAAATCTATTATGGATGTTACAGCAATGTCTGTTATAGAGGCAAATAGCTTTTTTGAAAATTTGAAACTATCAAGTAAAGATAAAGTAATTGCAAAAACAATTCTTAAGGAAATAAAATCAAGATTACATTTTTTAAAAAATGTTGGATTAGGGTATCTTTCACTAAATAGAGAAAGCTCTACTCTTTCAGGTGGGGAAGCACAAAGAATACATCTTGCTACACAAATAGGTTCTGGTCTTACTGGAGTTCTTTATGTCCTAGATGAACCATCAATAGGGTTGCATCAAAGAGATAATAGTTTATTAATTGAAACACTAATAACATTGAGAGATTTAGGCAATACATTAATAGTTGTTGAACATGATGAAGATACAATGAGAATGTCAGATTATCTAATAGATTTAGGACCTGGTGCAGGTGTGCATGGTGGAACGATTGTTGCACAAGGTACACCTAAAGAAGTGTTAAAAAATAAAAATTCGCTTACAGCACAGTATCTTAATGGCAAACTACAAATTCCTATAGAAAAAAGAATTAAACCTAACGGTAAATGGTTAAGTGTTAAAGGTGCTTGTCAATTTAATTTAAAGAAAATAAATGTGGATATTCCTTTAGGACTTTTTGTTTGTGTAACAGGGGTTTCAGGTTCAGGAAAATCTACATTAGTTTACGATATAGTTTATAAAGCATTAGCACAAAAATTGTATAGAGCAAAAGATGTTCCGGGAAAATATGAATCAATAGAAGGGTTAGAATATATAGATAAGGTTATTATTGTAGATCAGTCGCCAATAGGTAGGACACCTAGATCTAACCCTGTAACATATACTGGAGCTTTTGCAATAATAAGGGAACTTTTTGCACAAACTTCACAAGCAAAAGCTAAAGGATTTATGCCGGGTAGATTTTCTTTTAATGTTAAAGGTGGAAGATGTGAAAATTGTCAAGGTGATGGAACTTTACAAATAGAAATGCAGTTTTTGCCGGACATATTTGTAAAATGTGATGTTTGTGGTGGTAAAAGATTTAACGAAGAAACTTTACAAATAAAATATAAAGGCAAAAATATAGATGAAGTTTTAAATATGACAGTAGAAGAAGCAGTAAAATTCTTTGAGAATATTCCAAAGCTTAAAAATATATTAGTCACATTAAACGATGTAGGGTTAGGCTATATTAAATTAGGTCAATCTTCAACAACTCTTTCAGGTGGAGAAGCACAAAGAATAAAACTTGCTGCAGAGCTTTCAAAAAGAGGAACAGGCAGAACATTATATATACTTGATGAGCCAACTACAGGATTACATTTTGCAGATGTTGAAAAATTGTTAGATGTATTACATAAGTTAGTATATGCAGGTAATACAGTGTTAATAATAGAACATAATATGGATGTTATAAAAACAGCAGATTGGATTATAGATTTAGGACCTGATGGTGGAGATGGTGGTGGTAAAGTTGTTGGGGTTGGTAGTCCAGAAAAAATCATGACAATAGAAAAATCTTATACAGGACAATTTTTAAAGAAGCATATTTATAAAAGAAAAATGTAGTATATAAACTCTGAAAAAAGATTGTATCAATATCACAAGCTTTCACAAATAATGACATAAAGATTAAAAAATGATAATAGTAACATTTTTAAAGTACTTTTTTGTAGAAAGGTGGTAAAATATGAAGCTAGGCATAGTTGGACTTCCTAATGTAGGGAAATCTACATTATTCAATGCAATTACTAAAGCTGGTGCAGAATGTGCAAACTATCCATTTTGTACAATAGAACCAAATGTTGGTGTAGTGGCTGTTCCAGACAAGAGGTTAGATTTTTTAGAAAAATTGTATAACTCTAAAAGAAAGATTCCTGCAATGGTAGAATTTGTTGATATTGCTGGTCTT
This sequence comes from uncultured Elusimicrobia bacterium, assembly GCA_947168325.1. Lineage (GTDB taxonomy): Bacteria > Elusimicrobiota > Endomicrobiia > Endomicrobiales > Endomicrobiaceae > Ruminimicrobiellum. The sequence goes on from CAMVLN010000141.1 coordinate 3,032, forward strand.
GTAAAGGGAGCTTCAAAGGGTGAAGGGTTAGGGAATCAATTTTTGGCTCATATTAGAGAAACATCTGCAATAGTTCATGTTGTAAGATGTTATGAAAATTCTGATATTGCTCATGTTATGGGTAAAATAGATCCAATAAGAGATATAGATACTATAGAAACAGAATTAATGCTTGCAGATTTAGAAGCAATAAATAAAAAAATAGAAAAACTACAAAAAGATATAAAATCACGAGATAAAAAAATTGTTGCACAAAAAGAACTAGCAGATAAAGTAAAATCTCACCTAGATGCAGGGTATCCTGTAAGGACACTTGTAATTGAAGAAGAAGAGAAAGAATTATTAAAAAATTTTTTTCTTATAACAGCAAAACCTGTTTTATATGCTTGTAATATGGGTGATAGTGATTTACCAAAAATGAGCAACGATTATGTTCAGATGGTTGTTGAAAGAGCCAAGAAAGAAAA
>CAMVLN010000142.1 GCA_947168325.1 uncultured Elusimicrobia bacterium
ATTTGTGTTATATAAAAATATAATATTTGTTAAAATGCAAAAATATGTAAAAGTAAACTTTTCTCCTATAGAAAAAGCTATAAGACAACTAAATAATATTAATATAAATAATATAGATGTTTTTAAAATAGATGGTTATTATTGCACATTGAGTTTTGTATTAAAAAATTTTATTTTAGAGCTATTAGATAAAAATAATATAGAATTTACAAGTGCAGAGGTAATTAATATGATATCTTTAAAAAATAATATTTTTTATAATTATCATAGTGAAATATCTGCATTATTTAAAATATACGATGATGCAAAATATTCTATAAATTCACTAAATAAAGATAAATTTATAGATGTTTATACACAAACAAAAAATATCATAGAAAAATTAAATAGTCAAAAATTAATCTGGAGATAAAATGATATATTTCAAATCCCCGATTTTCTTCTTATTAATACCATTATTGCTATTATTTATAATATGTTTGAAAATTAGAAATAGTAAATTAAAAAAGTCATTAATAAATTTTCCTCAATTTTTTATAGTTAATGATTTAAAAAAATCTGCAAAAATAAAATTTTACAATATAGTTAATATCCTAAATTATATTATATTACTTTTATTTGTTATAGCATTAGCAAGACCACAAATTGGTAATAAGACAGAAGATGTTTTAAATCAAGGTACAGATATAATAGTAGCATTAGATGTTTCTTCTAGTATGGAAGCAATTGATTTTGAACCTATTAACAGATTAGAAGCTGCTAAAAAAATAGCAGTTGATTTTGTTAAAACTAGAAAGTATGATAGGGTTGGTATAGTTCTTTTTTCAGGACTTGCCTTTACTCAATGTCCTCTAACAAACGATATGGATACTGTTGCAAGATTTTTAAGTTATGCAACAACAAATATGCTATCTGTAGATGGAACAGCAATAGGTTCGGCAATAGTTACTGCAAGTAATAGACTTAAAGATAGTCAGGCAAAAAGTAAAGTTTTAATTTTAATTACAGATGGGGCAAATAATATTGGTGAGGTTGATCCAATAACAGCGGCTCAAATAGCACAAAAATTAAATATTAAAATTTATGCTATAGGGGCAGGAAATCCTGAAGGAGCATACTATCAAGTTATGGATCCAAAAGTAGGAATGAAACTTGTTAAAGTTGAAGAACAAGATTTAGATGAAAAAACATTAACAAAAATTGCAGAAATTACCGGAGGGCAATATTTTAGGGCAAATAATACTAAAATGTTAAAAAATATTATTTTTCAAATAGATAAAATGGAAAAAACTGAAATAAGTTCAATAAAATTTGCAAGTTATTCAGAAATATTTGATAAATTTATTTTACTAATATTTATTTTAATGTTGGTAAATATTTTTTTTGAAAATATTTTGTTTAGGAAATTAACATAAATGTTTGAAAATTCTAATGTTTTATTTTTATTATTCGTTATACCGTTGTTGTGTGTATTTTTTTTGTTTTGTTATAAAAAGAAACAAAGAGATATTTTTAAGTTTGCAAATAAAGATGTTTTGTATATAATTTCTAATATAAATTTAAAAAAGTATTTAATAAAATCTTTGTTTATAGTAATAAGTTTTTTCTTTTTAATTATAGCTTTATCTAAACCACAATACGGAGCAAAGACATCTTTTATATCTAAAAAATCTGCAACTATAGTTATTGTAATAGATGTATCAAAAAGCATGTTGGCACAAGATTTAAAACCAAATAGATTAGAAAAAGCAAAGTCAGTTTTATCAAATTTAATCATTGGGTTTAAAGGAAATAAAGTTGGAATTGTTTCTTTTGCAGGAACGGCTTTTTGGCATTGTCCAATTACAGCTGATACTTCTTCTGCAAATAATTTTTTATCTTCAATATCTATTGAAGATATGCCACTTGGTGGAACAAAAATATCTAAAGCTCTAGATTTAGCTATTAATGGAACTGCAGATATTCCAGAAGGGGCAAAAGCAATAATATTAGTTACAGATGGAGAAGATGATGATAGTGGGTTGTCTGTTTTAATAGAAAAGGCAAAAAAATATAAAACTAAAATATATACCATAGGAATAGGGCAAAAAGAAGGTGCAAAAATACTATATAATGGTAATTATATAAAAGATAAATATGGAAATTATGTAGTGAGTAAGTTAGATGAAGATACTTTAACTCATATTGCTAAAGAAACTGGTGGTCAGTATATAAATTTATCTGAAAGTGAAGATAGTGTTTTTAAGATATTACAAATAGCTAACTCTTTAGATAAAACAAAAGATGATGTAAGTAAAGAGATACATAGAGAAGAAAGATATCAAATTTTTTTATTGTTTTCTTTACTATTATTTTGTGTATATTTATTTTTGGATGTACTAAAAAATAAAAAAGGATATAAAAAATGAAAAAGCTAGAGTTTTTTGTTTTAATAATATTTCTTTTTATATTAATAGGTTTTTATTATTATTCAGTAAAATTTAGACAACAAAATAATAGTGCCATTGCAATGTATAGTAGTGGATATTATAAAAAAACTTCAGAGATGTTAAAGATTTTAGTAGATAATAAAAAAGAAAATATTGTTTTAAATTTTAATTATGCTGCCAGTATGTATAAAAATTTTGACTATGATAAGGCTATAGAAATATATAATAATTTGTTAAATAATAGTAAGTTTTTAGACGATATTACTAAATCTGAAATTTATTATAATTTGGGTAATGCTTTTTTCCTTAAAGATGAATATGATGTTGCATTAGATAATTATAAAACAGCCTTGATATTAAATCCAAACGATGATGAAACGAGATATAATGTAGAGTATATTGTAGACTTAATAAACATAGTTAAGAATTCCGATGAACTGATAAATTTTTCTGAAGAAGCCTTTAAAGAACAATCTAGTTTTATAAAAGAAAAAGAAAAAACTTTAAATGAAAAAATTAAAGAAGCAATAGAACAAAAGAAGAATGTTGCTAGCAAAAATAAAGAGTTATCAAAAAAATTGAATAATTTATCAAAACAAAGTAAAGAAAATTTAAAAAGAGAAATACAAAATTTGCTAAAAGAAAAAGAAGGTGTTCAAAAAGAAAAGAATTTACTTCAACAAAAAAAAGATAATAAAAAAGATGATTTAAAAAGGCAAGCAAAAGATATTAACAATAAAGAACAAGAAAAGATTAATAATAATGTTGCTCAAAGAAAAGCTAGTACTAGTAATCAGCAACAGAATATTAACGAAAATTTACAAAGTTTAGAAAAAACGAAACAAGAGCTAAAGGGACAAACAAAAACAAAAATAGAAGATAAAAAACTAGATATTTCAAAAGAAATAGTAGAAATGCCACAAATTAACGATAAAAAAACTCCAAAATTATAATCCAGTTTCTAATAATACAAGTTTAGTTTACGAATCTGGAGAA
>CAMVLN010000143.1 GCA_947168325.1 uncultured Elusimicrobia bacterium
GAAAATCTATATTATGGCAAAAGGAAATTAAAAGAGATGTTATTACCAAAAGGTTATGATTTAAAATTAACTGCAATATGAAATTGACTAAAAATATTAATGAAACAAGGTAGCATATTACCGATATTATATTTTGAGTTACACAAAAGAAAGAAAAAAGTTAAGAAAATTTAATAATTGTCATACTAAAAAATTATCTTTTGGACAAAATATTTAAAATCATATTACCATATGATTTTAAATATAAAAGAAAAAGAAATTAGAAAAATTTTTGACTATTCATGTAATATAAATTATTAGCTTTACAAGTTTATATTCTATCTGATATCCAAACAGCTAAAGATTTTTTATTAAACCATGTCTTAAAAGAATTTCTTTTTAAAATCAATCAAATTCAAGTAGATGGGTGTATCAAATTTATGGGCAATTTTGAAAGAGCTTGTTAAGATAATAAGGATAAAAATAAAATATTAAAAATGTGATATAACATTTGTTTTACCGAAAACAAATAGGAAAAAATGTGAATATTCTAAAAAGTATATAAAAAGAATAAATAAGATAGAGAAATTTTTTAAAAATAGAAAGATTTATAAGAGTATTTGCTCAATATGATAAACTTGATATGATGTTTTGTAGTTTTATTTATTCTGCTTGAATTTTTGATATACTAGTGTGAACAGGAGCTAATACAAATTTTTACATTTACACTTCAATTGTGTATAATCTAAAAAATGTCAATAGAAATACAATTATTATGTATATGTTATAGAAAATTTATAAATTAAAAATTTAAAAAATCTATAATAGTGTATATATGGTTTTGTTATGAAACGGAAAGATTACATAAAATTATTATCAAATAAATTTGTTGATTATAAAAATATAGATTTGGTAATTCTTTATGGTTCTATTTTAACGAAGCATTTTAATGAAAATAGTGATATAGATATTGCAGTAGCAAGTTTTAAGTTGCTATCTCCATTTTTTCTTCTTGAATTGAAAAAAAATCTTGAAATACTTTGTAAATGTGAAATAGATTTGTTTGATTTATCAATTGATGAAGGGTTAATTAACTATAAAATTATAACTGATGGTTTGGTTATAAAGAAAAATGCATCTTTATTTACAAAGTATCATATAAAATCTTTAATATTTTATGAAGATTATTTTAAAATGTATAAAAAAATACAAGATGAAAAAATTAGGAGATTCTTAAATGGATAAAGATATTATAAAAAGCAAAATGGAATCTTTGATAAGATGTATAAATAGAATAAAAGATAAAAAACCGGAATCTGTAGAAATTTTAAAAAAAGATTTAGATATTCAAGATATTATATCTATTAACATTGAAAGAGCTATCCAACTTTGTGTTGATATAGGAAGCCATGTTTTAGCAGATTATAGTATACCTACACCAAAAACTATGTCAAATGTTTTTATTGTGTTAGCTCAAAATAAAATAATAGATGATAATCTTGCAAATAAATTGGCAAAAGCGGTAGGTTTTAGAAATATTGCTGTGCATTCGTATCAAACAATTAATTGGGAAACGGTTTTTCAAATAATTACAACTGAACTTGAAGATTTTAAGCAATTTGTAAAAGAAATAATGAAATTAATATAGAATTAATAATAATAATTTAATTTATATTTTACACATTAACTAAATTCGTTTTAATATATAAGCTAAAGATTATGAATGTATATATTTACACATTTGGATGTAAAATAAATCAATATGAAAGTCAAATAATTAAAGAACAATACTGTTTAAAAAATTTTAATTATGTAGATAATTTTGAAAAAGCAGATTTAATTGTTATAAATTCTTGTTCTGTAACATCTCATGCAGATAAGCAATGTGACCAAATAATAAAGAAATTTCACACAAAAAATCCACAATCAAAAATAATATTAACCGGTTGTTATGCAAAAGTTTCAAAAGAAAAAATATTGAAAAAGTTCCCTTTTATTGAAATAAAAACTAAAGAATATTTTTTAGCAAAAAATCAGCAGAAAATAACAAGTTTTGATAATCATTCAAGGGCTTTTATAAAAATTCAAGATGGATGTAATAGCTTTTGTTCTTATTGTATAGTTCCTTATGCAAGAAATTTTTTATGGTCTAAACCATCTGAAGAAATAATTAAAGAAATAAATACTTTACTTGATGTAGGTTATAGTGAAATAGTTCTTACAGGTATACATATAGGCAAGTATGATAAAGGAATAGCATATTTGTTATCTAACATATATAAAAGTATAGATAGAAATTTTAGAATAAGGTTGTCGTCAATAGAAGTTAATGAAATAACAAACGATTTAATTGATATAATGAGACAAGAACAAGAAAGATTTTGTTGCCACTTGCATATTCCTTTACAATCTGCAAGTGATAATGTGTTAAAAGATATGAATAGAAAATATTTGTCAAATGATTTTTTTAATAAAATAAATTTGCTTAAAGAACATTTTGAAGATATTTCAATTACAACAGATGTTATATGTGGTTTCCCTACGGAAACAGATAATGATTTTGATATAACCTATAACTTCTTAAAAGATAACAAATTTGCAAGATTGCATGTTTTCTCCTATTCCAAAAGACAAGGAACAAAAGCCTTTAATATGAAACAAGTTTATAAAAATGGTCAGGCAAAAATTAGAACAGATAGACTTTTAGAATTAAATAAAATTTTAGACACAAATTATTTTAACAAATTCAAAAACACTATAAGAAAAGCCGTTTCTTTAAGAGGAAACAAAGCACTTACAGACAATTATTTAACAATAGAAAATGTTCCAAAACAAAAAGGAATTTTTGAAGTAGAAATCACGAGCAAAGTAAAGTAATCAAGTTTATCGTTTGAAAGGCAGTTTTTCTCTTTTTAAGTTTGGTTTAGAAACAGTTTTTAATAAGAAAAGATTTTGTGATACAAAAAAGGGTTGTGTTAAGAAGAGTTTTAATGTAAATTTGTGCTAGGAAGAGTGTTGAGGATACCGGTCATGTGTGTGAATAATATGATTTACCGTATCCGTTGTAAAAGATCATTTTTGAGGGATGCCAGTTATATGTGAATGAAATGATATAAATATGGTACATATGACATAGAAAGAGTTTATAATAGAAGTGGAAAACAAAAAGAAGAGCTTATTGCAAAATATTAAAGGGAAAAAAGCAAGGTAATATTATACAATATTGGTAATGTATGAATAATTTAAATAAAAAAATTTAAGATAATAATGGAGAACTAACATGAGGAAGTTTTTTAGTGAAAGGATAAAGCAGGTATGTGCAGTAATAACGGCAAGCAGTTTTATTCTATCCATAATGAGTAATATAGGATATACAGCAGTTGGAGCAAGTTCTGTAGTGATGCAAAGTA
>CAMVLN010000144.1 GCA_947168325.1 uncultured Elusimicrobia bacterium
AAACAAAATCCTTCATATCTAACATTTCTATATATATGATCACCAATTAAACTATAATAACAATGATTTATTGTTAATAAAGATATATTTTTGTTTATTAAAGGCAAAAATGTTTCATTATTCAAGATATTTAGTGCTGTATTTGATGAGCTTGCTGAAACTCCACAATTTATTATATTTTTTTCAAAGTTAAACTTTTTTGAAAAAAAGTATGGTAAAGTTTCATCATCACCAATAACATCACCAAAAACAAAAGAACAACCTAAAAACAAAAATATATCTTCAGCTTCTTTATTGGTTTTGGTTATTCTAAAATTATTACTGTATACAGAATAATTTTGATTAAAAATAAAATTACAATTATCGTAATTTTTTTCATCAAAATCTTGCATATCTACTTTATATTTATGTTGTTTATTATTTTTATCAAAGAACTTTATTTCTTTTTGAATATATATTTTATCATCTATATCATTCATATAAAACCTAAAATTTTTAGTTTGTGGCGATATCATAAAAAAAGATAAAGTTGTTTCAAAAGAAAACAAACTAAAAAATATTGAAAATATTAATACTGATATTTTTCTTATAGTTTTTTGTCTTATAAATATTGATATTATCAAAAAAAATATTGAAAAAAATAAAAAAACATAAATAAATTCATAAGTTAAAAAGCGATTTATTAGCCATTCACTCATTATTAGTTTAAAATAGTTCCTTTTGATTATTTGTTTTTTTAGATAAATGTATATTTAAATGTTTGTATGCCAATTCTGTAACAACTCTGCCTCTAGGAGTTCTTGCCATAAAACCAGACTGAATTAGATACGCAACAGTATCTGCATCTTCTGATAATGCAACTGCTATGGTTTCTATTCCTACTGGCCCGCCTGAAAATTTTTCTATTACTGTGTGTAATAAAAATCTGTCCATCTTATCAAGTCCTGCTTCATCTACTCCTAAAGCTTCAAGTGCTTCCATAGCAACTACTTTATTTATTTTTCCACCAGTTTTTATTTCTGCAAAATCTCTAACCCTTTTTAATAGTCTATTAACTATTCTTGGTGTTCCTCTAGATCTTTTTGCAATTTCAGCTGTACCTTCTTCATCTATTTCTACATTTATTATTGCACTAGATCTTTTGACTATTTTCATAAGTTCATTTTGATTATAATAATTTAAATGTTCTATAATTCCAAACCTGTCTCTTAATGGACTTGATAACATTCCTGCCCTTGTAGTTGCTCCTACTAATGTAAATTTTGGTATAGGAAGTTTTATTGTTTTTGCTGATGGACCTTGACCTATTATAATATCAAGTTCACAATCTTCCATAACAGGATATAGAGATTCTTCTACTAAATGGTTCATTCTATGAATCTCATCTATAAAAAAAACATCCCCTTCAGAAAGGTTTGTTAATATTGCAGCCAAATCTCCAACTCGTTCAAGAACTGGACCTGAAGTCGTTCTTAAATTCCCACCCATTTCTTTTGCTATAATATGTGCAAGTGTAGTTTTGCCAAGTCCTGGTGGAGCATAAAAAAGACAATGATCCAAAGGTTCACCTCTTTTTTTTGCAGCCTCGATAAAAACTTTTAAATTATCTTTAAGTTTTTGTTGACCTATAAAATCATCAAGGTATTGTGGCCTTAAAGAATTTTCAAGTTTTTCTTCAGGTGTTATTTCTTCAGCTTCAACTATTCTTTGTTCTTCTTGCATTATTTTTTATCCACTTATAAATATTTCAATGCTTCTTTTACTATTTGAGCTACTTCTAATTTGTTATTTTGGCTAATAACTTTACTTACCGCCGTTCTTGCCTGTAAATCTTTATATCCTAAAGTAAGTAATGCTTCAATTGCTTCAATTTCTATTGAACTGTTAGTTGAAACTTCTTGCCATTTTTGTTCATTATTAACAGATATTTCTGCAATTTTATCTTTTAGTGCAACAACTAATTTTTCAGCTGTTTTTTTAGTAAAACCAAAAATGGTTGATAATAGTGATATATCTTTTTTTATTATAGCTACTTTAAAATCTGCAAAAGATTTTGAAACTTTATCAAAATACTCCATAGCTTTTTTAGCCCCAGTTGAAGGAACCTCATCTTTTATTAAACAAAACATTTCTCTTTCTTCTTTTGATAAAAAACCATAATGAGACACAACTCCACCATATAAACCAGTTGCTTCAACAATATAAAGTTTTATCTCTTCTCCTTCTTTTGGTAATCTATTTGAAGTATCAACTGTTATATTGATGCTATATCCAACACCGCAAGCTTCTATTACAACAGCATTTGTTTTTTTGTATGATAGTATCCCTTTAAAATAATCTATCATTATTCCTCTTCTTGTAAAATATCTCCAAGTGTAGGCTTTTCGTCATTTGAAGAAAATTGTTTTATCAATTCTTTTTCTTGAGCTTTTTCAAATTTCTTAACTGAAGCTTCCAACTTTCTTTCTTTTAAATCTGCCTTAATAATTTTCGCCTCTATTTCTTCTCCTTCTTTTGGAAGTTCACCAATCTTATTTTCATAAGATAATTCTGTTTTTTTAATTAATACTTCAATGTTTGGTTCTACTTCAACAAAAACACCAAACTCTTCTGTCCTTGTAACTTTACCTTTTATAGTTGTTCCCACTTTATATTTTTTATAAGGATCCTGTGTTAAATGCTTTAAAGATAAAGCTATTTTCTCATTTTGTGTATTAATTGATAATACCACAACCTCTACTTCTTGATTTTTCTTCAATATATCTGCTGGATGCTTAACATTTTTTAACCAAGAAAAATCACTTATATGAATAAGCCCCTCTACCCCTTCAGGTAACTTTACAAATGCTCCAAACGGGGTAATATTTTTTACTATACCTTTAACCTTTGCTCCTGGAGTATAATGTCTTGCAGTTTCTTCCCAAGGGTTTGGTTTCATCTGTTTTACCGAAAGTGTAATTTTTTTAGTTTCCTTATCACAATTTATAATTTTTACTTCAATTTCTTGCCCAACTTTTACTTCTTTTTTAAATAAATATTCTGCATCGTTGTAAGCATACTCATTTATAGCAAGCAACCCTTCCACCCCTTTTTCTAACTCTATAAAAGCACCATAAGGCATTACAGATGCAACTATACCTTTTATTATCAAACCTGTAATATATTTCTCTCCTGCACTATCCCATGGATTAACAATAAGTTGTTTCATACTTACTGAAATTTTTTCTTGTTCTTTATCAATTTTTGATATTTGTACTTTCACTAATTGACCAACATGCAGTATATCTTCAACTTTTTTTACTTTATACCAAGCAAGTTCTCCAATATGCAAAAAAGCATCTACTCCACCTAAATCAATAAATGCTCCAGAAACAATG
>CAMVLN010000145.1 GCA_947168325.1 uncultured Elusimicrobia bacterium
TTTAGGTCTTAATGTAATAAAAGCATCAATAGTACATTTAAATTCTAATTATGTCCAATAAAGGTAATAGTAGATCAAATGCAAGAATTAGTGATAAAGATATTATTAGAATATTATCAAATAAAGGTAAAGTTTCTATTTTTTCAAAAACATATAAAGCCTTTACAACAGGAAAATCAAATATAGAAGATAACGAAGAAAGATTGTTTTTATGTGTGTGTAATGATAATATTGTTAAACAAAAAAGAATTATACAATCTCCTTTAAATTATACAGGTGGTAAATACAAACTCCTATCTCAAATTTTACCGTTATTTCCACAAAAAATAAGTTGCTTTGTAGATTTGTTTTGTGGTGGATGTAATGTAGGTATAAATATTAATAGTGATAAAATAATTTTAAATGATACAAACTCTTATGTAATAGGGATATATAATACTTTTAAAAAATTAAGCAATAAAGAAATTTTCTCTTCTATACAACAAATAATTTCTAAATATAAACTTTCAAATACAAGTAAATATGGATATGAAAAGTATTCTGTTAATAGTTATGATGGTTTAATAAAACATAATAAAGATAAATTTGTAATAATGAGAAACGATTTTAATTCCTTAACAAAAAAAGATAGTTATTATTATATTTTATTGTATGTCCTTATAGTATTTTCTTTTAATAATCAAATAAGATTCAATAAAGAAGGTAATTATAATTTGCCTGTAGGAAAAAGAGATTTTAATTTAAAAATGCAAAAAAAACTTTTTGATTTTATAGATATAATACAAAAGGAAAAATATATCTTTACAAATAACGATTTTAGAAAGCTTAAAATAAATAAATTAAAAAAAGATAGTTTTGTATATTGTGATCCACCATATTTAATAACCTGTGCTACTTATAATGAACGAGCTGGTTGGACACAAAAAGATGAAAAAGATTTACTTGAATTTTTAAATATTTTAAATAAAAACAATATAAAATTCGCATTGTCTAATGTACTATCAAATAAAGGAAAAGAAAATAAAATTTTAATGGATTGGATAAATAAATATAAATACAAAGTTATTCACTTAAATAATACTTATTCAAATTCTAATTATCACACAAAAAACAAAGAAAAAATTACAGACGAAGTTTTAATTATAAATTATTAAGGAACAGTATGACATTACCAACCATTCCATTTAAAAGTTATTGTTGGAACATTGGAACAACAAGTTATAGAACCAAGCAGTTTAATTTTAATATTGAAAAACAACTTTCATTACTGGATGAATTTTGGAATAAACCTAAAAATATAAACAAAAAATGGATTAACAATAATTCTTTACAAAAAGATTATTATAATTTTTTAAAAGAAAATCAGTTTATTGTTGGAAATGCAAAAAGACCTGATAAAGATGCAAGAGAAAAAACATCCGGTTTAGTTGAAATAAGTTTAATAAATAATGATAGAAAGTTGACACAAGTTGGTAGAAAATTATTAAAAATAAGTAAAATAGGTAATTTTAATAGTGACAATGAGTTAAATATAGCAAGAGATAGTTATGTTTATCTAAAACAACTTTTAAAGATGTCAGTAACTGTTGAAAACAAAACAGTCCGCCCTTTGATATTATTAATTTATTTTTTATCTAAATTGGAATATTTAACAAAGAATGAATTTTGTTATATATTACCATTATGTATTGATGATTCTATAACACAAAAGGCAATAAACTTTATAAAAAAAATAAGAAATAATGAAGAAACAATAGATAATTTTATAATAAATTTTATTTTAAATAATGATACATATAGAAAAGCATTAGATTTGTTTATAAATAACAAAGATAGTGAAGAATTAATAACAACAATAGGTATTAATAGAAAAAGTAGAACTTATGATAAACCATACTATAACTTTTATGAGATACTTAAAGAAATTGCATTAAAAAGAAAGTTAAAAAATAATATTTTGAAATTATATAAACAAACTGAAAAAATAAATGGTAACGCAAAAAATTTTTGGGAAAAATATTTGTTTTCTTCAACAGAAAAGAACAAATTACAAAAAGAACCTTTAAAATGTTTAAAAGGAAACTCTTTATTTAATACTGATATAAAGGATTTTAAAAAAGAATTTTTTAAACTTTTGCACTTATTTAAAATAAAATCAACATTATCAGATTATTTGGATTTAAATAGAAGATATTTCAAATTAACAGATATAATAATTTTTGAAGATGAAAAAATAAAATTAGATACTTTACCATATTATTATTTTAAGAATAATATAAATGAACTTTATAATTTAGCCTTTACACAATCCGATATTTTAGAAAAAGATTGTAATATTAATGAAATTTGTAATAATTTACTATTTGACGAGCAACAAATATTAAATATTATAAACTACGAAAGAAAATCAAAGTATTCATCACTAAAAGAATTTACTAATTTTGTAAAAAACGAAAGATATGTTAGATTTAATAATTTAATATCTACAAAGTTTTCAAATGAAAAAATAATTGATTTATTAGAATTGTTTGAGACAAGAAGTGATGATAAAATAAATGAGCTTGTTACATACAATGCAGATATTCCTACAATTTTTGAATATGTACTTGGAATTATTTGGTATAAGATAAGTGAATATAAAGGGAAAATATTGGATTATATGAATTTGTCTTTAGATGCCAATTTGTTACCTAAAACACATGCTGCTGGTGGTAGTGCGGATATTATATATAAATATGATAAAACAAATTTTTTCCCAGAACATGCAGTGTTATTAGAAGCAACATTAACTAATAATCAAAATCAAAGAAGAGCAGAAATAGAACCAGTTTCAAGGCATTTAGGCGATTATCTTTTGCAAACAGAAAATAATAAATCATATTGTATTTTCATAAGCAACTTTTTAGCTATTAATGTTATTTCGGATTTTATTAATAGAAAAACATATCATCATTACTCTAATGATGGAACAAAATCCGTAACAGATTTAAAAATAATTCCGTTACAAACATCCGAATTAAAAACTATTATCAAAAAAGGATTAAAATATAAAAATTTATACTTGGTATTTGATAAAGCATGATAAAGCATATTTATCAAATGAAAAGGTAGATATTTGGTACAATAAGAATGTAGTTTTTGCTTTAAAAGATAATAACTAATATAAATTAGAATTTTATTGTTTGGTTTCTTCAAAAAGATTTTTAAATGAAAACAAAATTAATAGAAAATAATAGTAATGATTTGGTTGTGTTTTTAACCGGGTGGGGATGTGACGATAACCAATTCAAAAATTTTTCTTCAAGCAAAAATTTGTTGTTATGTTGGGACTATTGTACATTAG
>CAMVLN010000146.1 GCA_947168325.1 uncultured Elusimicrobia bacterium
GAAAGCATAAAATTTGTAACAACAAGGAAAAAAGAAACAAAGTTTAATATTAATAGAAGAAATTTTGTTTTGGGTAGTTTTTTGGTTATGGCAGGAATTGCTGTTGGCATTGGTAGTGCAATAAAAAAAGGTAGTGTTCTTTTAAAAAATAAAGTAAAAGCTTTGCTTCCACCGGGAGCAAAAAACTATAAAAAATTTTATTTGAAATGTACAAATTGTCAATTATGTGTTTCTAGTTGCCCCAATAAAGTTATTCATCCAAAAGATTTTAATCATTCTACAATTTATATTGACTATTCTAAAAATTATTGTAAATATGATTGTAATGTTTGTAGTTCGGTATGTCCTACAGGAGCATTAACAAAACTTAGTTTAGATGAAAAGAAAAATTGTAGATTAGGACTTGCAAAAATAGATAGAGATATTTGTATTTCTTGTGGAATATGTACTATAAAATGCCCAGTAAAGGCTTTATCTATTGTTGATAATAAATTACAATATAACGGAGCAGTTTGTATTGGGTGCGGAGCTTGCAAAATTGCTTGTCCGCATAAAGCAATAGAAATTGTTGCAATAGTGGAACAAAGTAAAATCAATTTATAGTTCATTATTATTATTTATTTTAGGAGACAAATATGTCTATAGGATTTACAGAAATACTTTTAATTTTTATAGCTATCCTTTTATTGTTTGGAGCAAAAAGAATACCCGAACTAGTAAAAGCAATAGCAAGAGCTTCTCACGAATACAAAAAAGCTAAAGAAATGATAAAAAAAGAAGCTGAAGAATTAACAAACGAAACTACTGAACCTATAGAAACTACTGCCACAAAAGTAGAAGATAATACTGATAACAAATAATGCAAGAATTAGAACAAGAAAAGTTTACTTATCATTTAACAGAATTAAGGAAGACTTTACTATCTATAATTTTTTGTTTATTGATACTTTTTCCACTAGGATACTATTTAGCTCCGTACTGTATGAATTTTCTTATTAAATGGAGCTTTCCACCACAATTGTCAAAATTAAACTTTTTTTCTCCGATGGAGGTTTTTTTAGTAAATTTAAAAATAGGGTTTATAATTTCTTTTATCATTGGTTTTCCTTATATAATGTATAAAGTATGGAAATTTTTATTACCAGCACTATACGAAAAAGAAAGGAAATTTTTAAAAATTGCAGTTTTTGTTTCAAGTTTTTTATTTGTTTGTGGAGTATCTATTTGTATTGCTTTTGTGTTGCCACTGTTAATAAATTTTTCTATGAGTTTTGCTACAGATAAAATACAACCAATTTTAGGAATAAATAATTTTATAGGTCTTTCTTTTTGGTTGATGTTAGCTTTTGGACTTATGTTTCAGTTTCCTATAGTAATATTTTTTTTAGTTAAGTTTTCAATAGTGTCTATAGAATCTTTAACAAATAAAAGACCATACATAATAACTATTATTCTTATACTGTCTGCAATTTTAACTCCACCAGATATAGTTTCTCAATTAATGTTAGCTATACCAACATATATTTCTTTTGAGTTAGGGATAATATTTATAAAATTACAAAATAAAATATAAATTTATATTAGGATTTTATTATGTTAAAAATTATAGGTGGAACTTATAGAGGAAGGCAATTAAAAACTTTACCAAAAGACGATTTATCTATTAGACCAATGCTTGGTATGATGAAAAAATCTGTGTTTGATATTATTACTCCAATATTACCTAACAGCTTATTTTTGGATTTATATGCAGGAGTCGGGTCAGTTGGAATAGAAGCACTTTCAAGAGGAGCTAAAAGAGTAATTTTTGCAGAAAAAAGCGATAAATCCATATCTCTAATAAAATATAATTTAAAAATGTTAGGGCTTGAAGACAGTGCAGATGTTGTAAAGTGTGATGTTGTAAAAGGATTTAACAATTTTCAAAATAAATATGATATTATTTTTATGGGACCGCCATATAAAGATGATAATAAAAGTGCTCTTGCTTTAACATATCCAACATTAAAAAATATAGTTTTATTTTCTTTTCTTAAAGAAAATGGAATTGTAATTTCTCAAAGACATATAAAGGAGACAGTAAATGATATTTTAGGATTAGATAATTACAGAACAGAAAAATATGGCGATACTGCAGTTGCTTTCTATAGGATGAAAAAATGAGAGATAATTCTTTTAAAATAAGTTATTCACGAATAAATACATATTTGTTCTGCCCACATAAATATAAACTTATATATTTAGAAAACAAATACATTCCATTAAATGCTGATATTTCTTTTGGAAACTCTATCCATAAAACATTGGATCATTTTTATAAAACGGGAATTTATAATTATGAAGCATTACTTGATAGTTTAAATTTCTGTTGGGAAAGTAGTGGGTATGATAATAATCAAGAAGTTTATGTTAGTTATTTAAGAGCAGTAGATTTATTAAAAAATTTTTGGAATACTTATGGCAAATATCCACCTAAAAAAATATCTACAGAACATAATTTTAAATCCAAAATAGAACAGTATCCCTTTATTGGTATCATAGACAGAATTGATGAGTATGAAGATGGGACTAAAGAACTTGTAGATTATAAAACACATAAGGTTATTTGGACACAAGAAAAAATAGATAACGATTTACAATTAAGTTTGTATTGCTATGGATGTAAAGTTGCATTAGGTTTTATACCTGATAAAATTGCAATATACTTCTTATCTCATAATAAAAAAATATATACTACTAGAACACAAGAACAAATAGATAAAGCAATTAAACTTTGTATAGAAGTTGCAAAAAAAATAAATAATCAAGAATTTAATCCAAACAAAGAAAAATGTCAATTTTGTGATTTTAAATCTTCTTGCAAATATAGCAAAACAAAAGCAGAAGAAAATAATTTTAAAGTTACAATTGCTGATTTAATGCAACAGCACCAATCAAAATAGTTTTAAAGTATATCAGCTATTTTTAGCAAAATATAATAAGCTAAATTTTCTACTATTGTTTTATTTTGACTTAAACATATTATCTTTTCCCAAAATATTATTTGGGTCGAGTGAAAGTTTAAATTTTCTTAATTCTTCAATCCCATCATTACCTAGCATAGCAACAAGAAAAGGATGTTTTATTTTACCTATACCATGTTCTGCACTAACTGTTCCGCCAAGGCTTACTGCTTTTTGTGCAATTTCAAGATATATTTTTCTACATTTCTTATATTCTTCTTTTGTATATGCAATAATATTTGCATGCAAGTGGCTTTCACCAATATGTCCAAAAGTTAAATTAAAAAGTTTGTTT
>CAMVLN010000147.1 GCA_947168325.1 uncultured Elusimicrobia bacterium
TAGCTCCACAAAGACAAACTCTAACTTTCCAATTATGTCCATGTAAATTTTCACATTTTCCTTTATATCCCCTTAAAGCATGAGCTGACGAAAAATGTTTAAATACAGAAAGTTTATATTTCATTTTAATCTATCTCCACTTTTGTTGCTGATATTTTTATTTTTTTACCTACAAATCTATTGCCTATTGTTTCAAATTTTTGTGGGTCATCACTTACACAAAATTTATACTTTTTATTTCCTTCTTTATCATTTAACAAATTTTTTTCCTCCAAAACTTTTTTAACTTCATGTGCAACTGCGGTTGCAGAATCTACTATTTTTATTTTGTTTCCTATAACTTTTTGTATAGTTTGTTTCAACAACGGATAATGAGTGCATCCCAAAATTAAAGCATCTATATTTCTTCTAATTAAATTTTTTAAATATATATTTGCTATATCTTCAACTATTTTCTTTTTATTTTTGTTTTCTACCCATCCTTCCTCTACCAAAGGAACAAATAAAGGACATGCCTGTAAAAAACATTTTATTTTACTATCATACTTTTTTATTTCTTTTACATAAGCATAACTCTTTATTGTTCCTTGTGTTCCTATAATACCGATTCTTTTATTTTTTGTTTGTTCTATTGCCTCATGTGCCCCTGCTTTTATGACACCTATTACCGGAACTTGCATATTTCGTTTCAAAAAATCTAAACTAAAAGCAGAAGCTGTATTACATGCAACAACAATTATTTTCACATTATTTTTTATAAGAAATTTAGAAATTTTTATTGCAAATCTTGTTACAGTTTCTTTAGATTTTGTGCCATAAGGAACATGAGCTGTATCACCAAAATAAATAATATTCTCTTTTGACATAAGTTTTGATATTGAAGACATTACAGTAAGGCCACCCAAACCAGAATCAAATATTCCTATAGGATTATTGTTTATTACTTGTTTTTCTTGCATAATATTTTTTTACACCTTCATAAATTGAATCAGCTACTGACTTTTGAAAATTGCTGGTTTTTAATCTTGTTTCTTCTATATAGTTACTTATGTATGCTGTTTCCACAAGTATTGATGGCATTTGAGTTCCTCTTAATACATGAAAGTTTGCTTGTTTTATTTCTCTTCTACGACTTTTTAATCTACCTGAAGCTTCTGCTACAATAAAGCTGGAAAGTTCAGAAGATTCATTTATATATTCATTTACTACCATTGACCACAACATATTTTGTAAAATAGTTTTTTGTTCGTCAGTTTTATCTTCTAAAGCTATAACGGAGTTTTCTAATGCTTGTGTTGAAACAGCTTCTATATCAGAAGCATTTTCCGATAAGAAATAAATTTCAAAACCAGATATTGTTCTTTTTAAGTTGGCATTACAGTGAACAGATATAAATAAATCTGCCTTTTTCTTATTTGCAATATTTGCTCGTTCAACCAATGGAATAAAAGTATCATCATCTCGTGTAAGTATTACCTTATAATTGTTATCTTTTTTAAACAATTTTTCTAAATACAATACAATAGCTAAATTTATATCTTTTTCTTTAACACCATGGGGACCTATTGCTCCAGGGTCATGCCCACCATGCCCGGCATCTAAAACTACTATTTTTGCCGTTTTTGAAATATCTTTTGCTTTAGGAATTATATCTTTAAAAGTTTCGGTATCATCTATTATTGCATAACTATTATCTATAACTTGTTCATCACAAACAGTTACAGTTTGTACTTTAGACAATACTTGAGAATCTTCTAAATCAGCTTCTACTTTAGGTTTATCATAAATTTGTGAATCTTCTGCAATTATTTTTGCATCAATTACAGGAACATCTATATCATTCTTTTCTTGTTCAACTGTTTGTTCTGTTGTTTGTTTGATTGCTTGTTCTTTGTTAATATTTTCTTTTTTAATTTCTGTTTCATTTAATATTTTTTCCTCCGTTTTAATTTTAGCATCATTTAATAATACTGTATCAGGTATATAGATATTGCAAGGTTGTGCAATATCTACTGGTTTTGAATGTTCTATTTCAACTACCAATTTTAAAGGTTTTTTAAATTTTTTAGTTCTCACAGATTTTGGAGTTTGTTCTAAATTTATTGTAAAAACTGCTTCTCTATTTTTTGTTTCATAAGAAATATCTTTTATTGCTCCATTATTTGCTATAACATTATTTTTAGCAATTTTTCCTCTTTGAAAAGATACAATTATAGAATTTTTAGCTTTTTTTATGGTATGTGTCATTTTTTCGTCTAGTTCTATAACAATTTCGGTATTATTTTCCTTTGTATAATATCTTACTGCTGATATATTTGATTTAGATGTTATACTTAAAATAGCATGTTTATTGTCAAATTCTAATATCGTTTCTGAAATGGTAGAAAATTTTTTTAACTGCAAAAGTTCTATTGGAACATAAACATCATCGTTTATTAGTATAGAAGGAATTGACAATTTTTCTTTATCTTTTCCAAATCCTATCTTTCTTGAATCGTAATATATATCTATTGTTTTATTTTTTAACTTTATAGAAATTTTTTTACTTACACTATACCATTCTATTCTTGTATTTAACAATTTTGCTAATTCTTTAGTACTCACAAATTTGCTACCTGATATATTGTACAAGTTCATATCATTATAACTATTACCATCAAAAATAACATCTAATTTTTGAGTTTCTACAGAGATATCAGTATTTTGGAGTTTGTTATTTGCAAAACAAAATATAGATGTAAAGACAAACATCAATATAAAAAAAATAAATTTTATTTTCATAATAATCTATCTATAATATTTAAACATATTCAATTGTAAAGGCAACTTTTTAAATATTTTTTTCTTTTTGTCCTTATCTTCAATAAAATCTTTTACTAATCCGTCTTTTATAGCAACTACTTGATAATTCCAATTATATGGATTACCCCTTAAAATACTAGATAAAATTTTAATATTAGATTTTGAACCGGCATTAGAGATAGTTTTAACTAACTCAATATCTTCTGCAACAGATTTATAAATATAAACATTTTCTTTTGTAATCCTTATTGCATATTCCCAACTATGTTTTGGAACAAAATATGAATTTAGCGGTTGCAACATTTTTTTACATCCAGCATAAGAAATTTCATTCATATCAATATAAATGTCAACACTATCCAGTTCAGACAAATCTGCATCCGTCGCAAAAGATACATAATCTTTATTTTTAGAAACAGAAAATAAAGTTATAATATCACTATCATTATTTATTATTATTGAATTATCAATATTAAT
>CAMVLN010000148.1 GCA_947168325.1 uncultured Elusimicrobia bacterium
TCTTCTAGTTAAAGCCAATTCAAACTGTTTCCTATTTTTATTGTTTCTTCTCTTTTTCTACCTAAAGAAACAAACTCTATTTTTGCACCAACTAATTCTTCTAATCTTTTAATATATTTTTGTGCGGTCATAGGCAAATCTTCAAAATTTTTTGCACCTTTTACTGTCCCATTAATACCCGGCATTTCTTCATATATAGGTTTGCATTCTTTTTGTATTTTTCTTGATGCTGGATAATCTTCTAATCTTTGTCCTTTATATTCATAAGCAACACAGATTTTTATTTTATCTAACCCTTCTAAACAATCAAGTTTTGTAAGAATTAAATGTTTTATACCGTTAACCCTAACACTATGCCTTAAAACAACAGCATCAAACCAACCACATCTTCTTGGCCTTCCTGTTGTTGCTCCAAACTCTTGCCCTTTATTCCTTAAAAATTCGCCAACTTCATCAAACAATTCTGTTTGAAAAGGCCCCTCACCAACTCTTGTTGTGTAAGCTTTAACTACACCCAAAACTGCATCTATATTGGATGGTCCTATTCCTGTTCCTGAAGTTGAACCACCTGATGTAGGGTTTGAAGATGTTACAAAAGGATATGTTCCATGGTCTAAATCTAACATTGTTCCCTGTGCAGATTCAAATAAAATCTTTTTATTTTGTGCTATTGCTTTTGTAAGCATTAGTGATGTGTTAGCAACATAAGGTTTTAAAAATTTGCAAAGTTTTTCTTGGTCAGCTAATACTTCTTCTTTTAACTTTGCAATATCTACACCTGCTTTCTTTAATAAACTTTCTTTATCTTTTAAATTTTGCTCTAAAAGTTCAACAAAAATTTCTTTATCTATATAATCTATTATTCTTATACCTATTCTTCTAACTTTATCTGTATAGCAAGGCCCTATACCTTTTTTTGTTGTTCCTATTTTTGTTTGATTTGTATCACTTTCTAATATTCCATCTATTAACTTATGATATGGCAAAATTACATGTGCTATCTCACTTACAAAAAATCTTCCCTCAACTGAAATATTTATTGCTTTTAGATCGTCAATTTCTTCTTTTAATGCTTTTGGATCTACAACAACACCGTTTGTAATCATACAAATTTTGTTTTCAAATAATATTCCTGATGGAATTAAATGTAAAACAAACGGTTTATCTTGATATATTAATGTATGACCCGCATTATTGCCACCTTGATATCTAACAATGTAATCTGCTTGCTCTGCAAGATAATGAACTACTTTTCCCTTTCCTTCATCTCCCCATTGTGTTCCTAAAACTACTAAAGTTGACATTTTACCCTTCCAAAAAATAACCGTTAAAGCCACACTTGGCCTAACGGTCTATATTTTATTTGTTAATTTAATTATATATCGTTTATTATTTTGTAGTTTAGAAAATAAACCATAAGCCACAAACTATAGTTAGTCTCAATTACAAACATTTGTCATTATATTAAAAGAAATTTTAGTTGTCAAAATGACAAAAAATTTTAAGATAAAAATAATATATTGACTATTATTACCCTTTTATATAAAATCCTACAAATATAAAAAATAAAAATGAACACATATAATAACAATTCGCTATCAAGAAACACTATTATAACACAAACATCTTGGCTTGGTATACTAGCCAATGTATTAATGGCAATTGTAAAAATAATAATAGGTGTTTTAACATCTTCTATTGCAATAATATCTGAAGGAGTAAACAATGCAACAGACTCTTTAACAGCTGTTATTGCTTTAATTGGAACAAAATTGGCAAATAAACATCCAGACAAGAAACATCCTTTTGGATATAGAAGAATAGAATATCTAACAGGCCTTGTAATTGCAACCATTATCGTTGTTACGGGTATTGAAATGTTAACTACATCTACAAAAATAATATTTAACCCTACAAAATTAAGCATTTCTTATATATCACTTATAATAATAGCTATTTCTGCCATTATTAAATTTACACTTGGAACCTATACTATAAAAATAGGTAAAAAAGTTAATTCTATAGCACTTGAAGCTGTTGGTATTGATGGAAGAAACGATTCTTTTATTTCAATTATCACTATTGTTTCCGCTTTATTTTTTCTTATACTTAACATATCTATAGATGCTTATGCTGGTATAATTATTTCTATACTAATTATAAAATCAGGATTTAATGCTTTAAAAGATACAATTTCTGAACTTTTGGGAAGACCTGGACAAAAAGAGTTAGCAGATAAAATTTATAAAGAAATTCATAATACAAAAGAAATAATTAATGCAGCAGATATGATGTTACATAATTATGGGCCAAACACTTGGTCGGGATCAGTAAATGTAGAAGTTGACCATGCTAAAACTGTTGGAGAAATTTATCAAGTTATACACAAACTTCAACTAAAAATAATGCATGAATATAAAGTTGTTATGGTTTTTGGTATTTATGCGGTAGATCATGATCACGAAGATGTAAAAACTATAAGACAAGATATTGATATCTTTGTATCAAAAAACAAACATATTAAAAGCATTCATGCTATGTATCTTGACCCTCAAACTAACAAAATATATTGTGATTTCGTTGTTGATTATGATTTAAAAGATTGGAACACATTAAAAGAAAATTTTTTAGAATATATGGCTAAAAAATACCCAAACAATGAAATAGAACTAACTATTGAAACCGAATTTGTGTAAATAGGAAATAAATAAAAAGCAACATATTACAAGTTGCTTTTTAAACTTTTTAATATTGCACTACAACCTAAAATCAAATCGTCATAAGTTTGTTGAAAGTTGCCTGTGTACCAAGGATCAGCAACATCACGATTTATTTTTGCAAAATCTATCATAATATGTTTTATTTTATGTTTAGAATCGTTCCAAAATCTATGCATATTATAAATATTTTCACTATCCATACCTACAATAATATCATATTTATTATAATCTTCTTTTGTTATTCTTCTAGCAGTTTTACCAGCACAAGATATATCATGCTTGGCCAATATTTTTTTTGCTGGGGTATATACAGGATTACCTATTTCTTCTGAACTTGTTGCAGCAGACTCTACTTCAATAGATTTTTCCAAACCATCCTTTTTTATCATATCTTTCAAAATAAATTCTGCCATAGGAGATCTACATATATTTCCGTGACAAACAAACAATATTTTTTTCATTATATTTTCTCGTTATATAAAAAAACTTATTTCAAACTTTTGTATAACTTGTCAACATCCTTTAATAAGTTAGGAATATC
>CAMVLN010000149.1 GCA_947168325.1 uncultured Elusimicrobia bacterium
CCAAAAAGGTTGAGGTTAGCTGTATTGCCGTCATTGCGAGCAGAGCGAAGCAATCCAGTCGTTGCAGTCATTTATAATAAAAGTAAAGTAATCTATTATCAAAAATAACAATAGATTGCCACGACCGCAAAAGCGGTCTTGAAATGACAAAAGTCGCTGTTATTATCGTTGCCGAAAGTCTCTATTTTTTTGTCATTGACGAAAGCAGTAATCGGCAATCTATCAAAATATTTTTTTCTATCGTTTGTCTTTGTTATCCTAACCTTTGACATGAGCATTTGACGATAACAAAATAAAAATGTAGAATAGACGGGTTGGTTGTACAAGAGAATATCTACTTGTTATGTTTTTGTAAATAATTTGGAGGAATATAATAATGGCAAAATTGAAAACGGGAAGGCATACATCTGCTCTTAAAGAAGTAAGAAAAACAGCAAAAAGAACAGCAATGAATGCTGCAATAAAAAGTAAAATAAGAACTTTAGCAAAAAAAGTTGAAGCTGCAGTGAAAGCAAAAGATGTAGAAACAGCAAAGGTGGCTCTTAATAAAGCTTTTTCAGAGTGGGACAAAGCACAAAAGAAAAATGTGATTCATAAAAATACAGCTTCTAATCAAAAAGCAAGGCTAGCAAAAAAAGTTGCATCTATTTAGTTTTAAAATGTAATGTATTGTAAAGCCGATATTTTTAAGTATCGGCTTTTTTTATTTATAAGGATTAAATTATGATTGATATGAATAAAATCATAAAATATACATATAGTGTTAGCAGTGCAACAGCAATATCAAGAATATTTGGATATATTAGAGATATGCTTGTTGCATATATGTTTGGTGCAGGAATATTTGCAGATGCTTTTTATGCAGCATTTAGAATACCAAACCTTATAAGAAGAATGTTGGGAGAAGGTTCTTTTTCTGTGGCATTTATACCTGTATTTTCAGAATATTTACATACAAAAACAAAATCAGAAACTCAAAAATTAATAAATGTAGTTTTTACATCATTGTTTTGTGTTTTATTAATCATTACAATACTTGGAATGTTTTTTTCTCCGTTACTTGTAAAAATTATAGCTTATGGTTTTACATCTAATCCAGAAAAACTGCAACTAACAATAGAACTTACAAGATTAATGTTCCCTTTTTTATTATTTATATGTTTGGCAGCAATGTTGTTAGCTTTATTAAATACATTAAGTGCCTTTTTTATTCCTGCAATAGCTCCAGCAAATTTAAGTTTTGCAGAAATTGTTTATATTTTGGCTCTTGCTCCACTATTTTCGCCCCAAAATCAAATTAAAGGGCTTGCAATAAGTGTAATTTTTGGAGGATTAGGCCATTTTCTTATACAATATCCAGCTTTAAAAAATTTAGGATGGACTTTAAAATTTGATTTTGATTTTAAACATCCTGCAATAAAAAAAATTGTTTTTTTGATGATACCTTCTATCATAGGAATTTCTGTAGATCAGATAAATACATTTGTAGATACTATTTGTGCTTCTTTTTTAGGTGATGGGTCTATTACAGCACTATATTATTCTAGTAGATTAATGCAACTACCACTTGCAATATTTGGACTTGCTGTAGCTACAGTATCTCTTCCAATTATGTCAAAATCTGTTGCTACAAAAAATATTGATGATTTAAAAGATACACTAAATCTTTCTATAAGATTTTCTATAATAGCTTTACTTCCCGCAACTGTTGGCTTAATAGCAATAGGTTTTCCAATAATACAAGTTTTATTTGAAAGA
Organism: uncultured Elusimicrobia bacterium; assembly: GCA_947168325.1. Classification (GTDB taxonomy): domain Bacteria; phylum Elusimicrobiota; class Endomicrobiia; order Endomicrobiales; family Endomicrobiaceae; genus Ruminimicrobiellum. Next base: position 1,759 of record CAMVLN010000149.1, read on the forward strand.
GGAAAATTTGATACAGCTGCTTCATTACTTACAAATAAAGCTCTATTTTATTATGTGTTAGGGCTTCCAGCTTTTGCTATAACAAAAATTTTTGCTAATACATTTTTTGCTTTTCAAGACACAAAAACACCAGTAAAAATAGCTTTTATAGTTATGTTTTTTCATGTAATATTATGCATTGCTCTTATGAAAACATTAGGAGTAGGAGGACTTGCATTAGCAACATCTTTATGTGCATATTTAAATATTGCAATGTTATTTTATAAATTAAAACAACAAATAGGTAAAATAGGTGGTATAAAAATTTTAATATCGTCAATAAAAGTATTAATAGCTTCTATGATAATGGGATTGGTTGCATATCAAATAATACAAATTAAATTTTTAAATACAATTTTTGCACTAGCAATATCTATAATTTGTGCCTTAATATCTTTCATTATTTTATTAAAATTACTAAAATTTCAAGAGGTTGAACAAATTTTTTCTATAATAAATAAAAAGAATGCAAAAAAAAGTTAATGAGTATACAGTAAATATTCCTCACCTTCCAGGTGTATATATAATGAGAGATTTAGCTGCAAACATTATATATATTGGGAAAGCCAAAGATTTAAAAAATAGAATATCATCATATTTCAATTCAGATACAGACAGCAAAGCTTTTTCAATAATTACAGCAATGAAAACTATTAACTATATCTTGTGTAGCTCTGAAAGAGAAGCTTTGCTTGTTGAAAGGCAACTCATAAATAAAGTTCAACCATATTTTAATGCTATGTGGAAAGATGATAAAACTTATCCATATATAAAATTTACTATATCTGAAGATTTTCCAAGACTTATAATGACAAGAAAAGTTTTAAAAGATGGTTCACTATATTTTGGCCCTTATCCACAAATAACATATATAAAAAAATTAATACATTGGTTAAACAAGATTTTTAAAATTAGACCATGTAAAATAAATTTTTCACAAAAAGAATTACCAAAAATAGATAAAGTAAAATCATGTTTATATTATCATACTGGGTTATGTTTAGGGCCTTGTATGTCTAAAATAAAATCAATAGATTATAAAAATAATTTAAAAGAATTAGAACCATTTTTTAATGGTAAATTTAAAAAAATAGTTGCTATTTGGAAAACACAAATGCAACAAGCAAGTAAAAATCAAGAATATGAAAAGGCAAAAGAAATAAGGGATAGATTATATGCAATAGAAACTATGAGTCAACGAGTAGTTATAAGGGAAATTAGTGTAGAAGACATTAATCAATATGTATCAAAAACAGATTCTCTACAAGAATTAAGAGAAGTTTTAAAACTACACAAATTGCCATCTATAATGGAATGTTTTGATATATCAAATACTTCAGGCACTAATCCTGTTGCTTCTATGGTTAGATTTGTAAATGCTAAAGCAGATAAAAATGGTTATAGAAAATTTAAAATAAAAACAGTTAATCAAATAAACGATTTTGCTATGATAAAAGAAGCA
>CAMVLN010000150.1 GCA_947168325.1 uncultured Elusimicrobia bacterium
AAATTCTTTTGCAGAAGATGTATCATCAGCAGTAGCACAAACAGGAAGTGCTTTTGGTGGTTTGATGCCATTATTGATAATATTTATATTTTTTTGGCTGTTTTTAATTAGACCACAACAAAAGCAAAGAAAAGAATTAGAAAAACAAATAAATGCTATAAAAAAAGATGATGTTGTATTAACTTCTGGTGGAATATATGCAAGAGTTATAGCAGTAAAGGAACAAGATATAGAAGCAGAAATTTCGCAAGGGGTTAGAGTAAAAATTTCTAAAACGGCAATTGTTAATGTTAAAAAACCTAACGAACCAGCTATTGCAGAAGTAGTAAAAAAGTAAAAATGAATACAAAAGAACTTAAATTTTCAAATGTAATGCTTAAAGATGTAAAAGAAAATCAAGAGGTAAACAGTTTTATTCAAGCTGCAAATGATTATTTAGGTGCCATTGGTTATACAGAACATGGGTATAGGCATGTTAGTATGGTTTCATCTATGGCAGAAAGTATATTGTCTACTTTAGGATATTCAAAAAGGTTGCAAGAGTTGGCTGCTGTTGCAGGATATATTCATGATATAGGAAATGTTATAAATAGACAAGATCATGGGCAATCTGCAGGTTTGATGGCATTACATTTATTAAGAAAAATAGGTTTTACTGCTGATGAAGTTGCTTTAGTAGTTTCTGCTGTTGGAAATCACGAAGAAGAAATAGGAGAACCGGTTAATTCTGTTGCTGCAGCACTTATTATAGCAGATAAATCAGATGTTCATAAAACTAGAGTAAGAAATTTTAGTATAATTTCTGCAGATATACATGATAGGGTAAATTATGCAGTCGACAGAGCATTTTTACAGATAGATAAAGATAAAAAGAGTATATCTTTAAATTTGAATATTGACACAAAAATAGCTCAAGTTATAGAGTATTTTGAAATATTTATGTCTAGGATGAGAATGTGTAAAGTTGCTGCAAAATTTTTAAATTGTAAGTTTGAATTAATAATAAATGAGAGGAAATTACTTTAATGAACAAATTAGGATTTAGAACAGTAATTACAGTGTTGTTAATCATTCTTTCAGGGTATTTTTTATTCCCTACATTTGAGTGGTACAGGATGAGTGATGTTGAAAAAGCAAAGGCAGAAAAAACAAAAGATCCGATTCTTGGGAAAACTTTAAATTTAGGTCTTGATTTAAGAGGTGGAACTCATCTTTTATTAGAGGTAGATTCTTCTAAATTAGATGAAAAAGTAACAGTAAAAGATGCCGTTGATAGAGCGGTAGAAGTTATTAGAAACAGAATAGACCAATTTGGTGTAGCAGAACCTTTAATTGCAAAACAAGGAGATAGATGGATAGTAGTTCAGCTTCCTGGAATAAAAGATCCTCAAAGAGCAAAAGAGCTTATAGGAAAAACAGCATTATTAGAGTTTTGTTTAGTTAGTACAGATAACGATGCTTTAAATAAAATACAAGAGAAAATGTCAGAAAAAGATTTAGCTACTGCAGAAGAAGCTTCAAAAGATTCAGATATTATAAAGCTTATTCCAGAAGGACATTTTATAGCAGATAGTAAAGAAGATGGTAGAATTTATTTGCTTAAGAAAGCTTCGTTGACAGGTGCATATTTAGTTAATGCAAAAGTTGAACTTGCTACAGGTGGTTTTGGTTTTCCGCATGTATCATTGGAATTTAATAAAGATGGAGGAAAAATATTTGCAAATATTACAGGTGCAAATATAGATAGAAATTTAGCTATAGTTCTTGACGGAATAGTTCAGTCAGCTCCTGTTATAAGGTCAAGAATTCCAGATGGAAGGGCAGTAATAGAAGGAAACTTTAATTCAGCGGATGCAAAATTGTTAGCAACAGTATTGAGGGCAGGTGCTTTGCCTGCTCCAGTTAATATTATAGAAGAAAGAACGGTTGGGCCAAGTCTTGGTGATGATTCTATTAAAAAAGGTTTTTCTTCTGCACTAATTGGAGTAGCAATTGTGCTTTTATTTATGTTTATATATTATGGATTTTCTGGGTTTATTGCAGATATAGCTTTATGTTTAAATTTCTTTATACTTATGGGAATAATGTCTTATTTTCAGTTTACACTAACATTGCCAGGTATTGCAGGTATTGCTTTGACTCTTGCTATGGCAGTAGATGCAAATGTGTTAATATTGGAAAGGATTAGAGAAGAGTTAAATGTTGGAAAAACTTCAAGAGTTGCAGTTGATGCAGGGTATGACAAAGCTTTTGTAACAATTTTTGATTCAAATATAACAACATTGATAGCAGCGATTTTCTTGTTTCAATTTGGAACAGGTCCTATAAAAGGTTTTGCTGTTACATTGACGATAGGTTTGTGTATCAGTATGTTTACTGCGGTAGTTGTTACAAAATTAATATATGATTTTTTATTTAAAAAAAATTTTATAAATAAAATAAAATTATAATTATTGGAGGGAAAACTGTGCAATTTTTTAAAACACCTAATATAGATTTTGTAGGTAAAAGATATATATCATTTACGATATCAATAGTATTGTTAGTTTTAGGAATTTTGGGGTTAGCTTTAAAAGGACCAAATTATGGTATTGATTTTAGCGGTGGTATATTGATGCAATTTTCTTTTGATAAAGATGTGCAGTTAAATAATATAAGGCAAAGTTTGTCTACACAGAAAGGATTAGACTTTGAATTGCAATCAACAGGGAAACAGGGAATAATCGTAAGGTTAAAAAAAACAGATAAATCTCAAGAAGAGATGGCTTCGGAAATATCTTCTGTTTTACAATCAAAATTAGTAGATACACAAATAACAACAGATAGAGTTGAATATGTTGGTCCTGCTGTTGGTAAGCATTTATCAAAACAGGCAATGAAGGCTTTTAGCTTTGTATTTGTTGGTATTATTGTTTATGTTGCTTTTAGATTTAAGTCAGCATTATGGGGTATAGTTGGAGTTTTAGCTTTAATCCATGATGTTTTTATTACTTTTGGTATAATGGTGTTAACAGAAAAACAAATAGATTTAACATTAGTTGCTGCACTTTTAACTATAGTTGGTTATTCTATTAATAACACAATTGTTTTATTTGATAGAATAAGAGAAAATTTAAGACTTATAGCCAAACAAACTTTTGCTTATGTTATAAATGTTAGTATTAATCAAGTTTTAGGAAGAAGTATTATTACATCTTTTCCGTGTTCAACAAGCCTTCTTGCTCTTTCAAG
>CAMVLN010000151.1 GCA_947168325.1 uncultured Elusimicrobia bacterium
TATGTATATTCAAAAGAAAAAATAAAATCAAATTTTAATTTATACAAAAAAGGTTTTAAAAATATTGACAGTATAATTTGTTATGCTGTTAAAGCAAACTCCAATGATAGTATATTAAAATTTTTAGCAAGTTTAGGAGCTGGAGCAGATATCGTTTCTGGTGGGGAGCTTTATAGAGTTTTACAAGCAGGATTTTCTTCACAAAAAATAGTTTATTCTGGAGTTGGAAAAACTTCAGAAGAAATTGAATTTGCTTTAAAAAGTAATATATTAATGTTTAATGTGGAATCTTTTGAGGAAGTTCAACAAATAAATAAAATAGCTCAAAAATTAAAAACAAAGGCAAGAATTTCATTTAGAGTTAATCCAGATGTTGATCCACATACACATAAACATATTACTACAGGAAAATTTGGTAGCAAATTTGGTGTTATGTATGAAGATGCCTTTGAACTTTATACAAAAGTAACTAAAATGAAAAATATAGAAATTATTGGAATAGATAGTCATATAGGTTCTCAATTATTAGATGTTGTTCCATACAAACTTGCAGCAGAAAAAATATTGAAACTTATTGACAAATTAGAAGAAAATGGAATAAATATAAAATATATAGATATTGGTGGCGGTCTTGGTATAAAATATACAAATAAAGATAAACCTCAAAGTCCATTAAATTTACAAAAAGCAGTTATGCCTGTATATTCAAAGTATAAAAATAAAACTATAATTGTTGAACCGGGAAGATCTATTGTAGGTGATGCAGGAATATTATTAGGAAAAGTTATATATAGAAAAACTACAGGTTATAAACATTTTATTATCACAAATATTGCAATGAACGACTTGATTAGACCAGCGTTATATGATTCCTATCATAATATTTTACCTGTAAAAAAAACATCAAAAAAGAAACAAATTGTAGATATTGTTGGCCCTATATGTGAGACAGGTGATTATATTGCAAAAGATAGGTTTTTCCCTATTATAGAAAATGGAGAATATATTGCTATTGAAGCTGCTGGAGCTTATGGTATGGCAATGGCAAGCCAATACAACTCTAGGCCAAGAGGTGCGGAATTGCTTGTTGAAGGTTCAAAAATTACTGTAATAAGAAAAGCTGAAACAATAAAAGATTTAATATCTAAAGAAATATAAAAAATTTTCTTGTTGACAAGAAATAGAATAGGAAAAGTAATACCATAATAAGCATGTAATTTTAATAATGGTACTTATAAGCGAAGAGGCTTAAAAGATGAGTTAATTTATCTTTTAGCCGTTTTTTTATGTATGGAGAGTAAATAAAAAATGAAAAGTATAGAATTTTATAAATTAACAGCTGCAGGAAACGATTTTGTATTAATAGATAATAGAAAAAATATAATTTTAGAAAAAAATTTTTCTGTACTTGCAAAAAAATTATGTGATAGAAGATATTGTATAGGTGGGGATGGACTTATATTGTTAGAAAAATCCACTAAAGCAGATTTTAGAATGAGATATTATAACTCAGATGGCTCTTATGCAAGTATGTGTGGTAATGGTGGAAGATCTATTTCAATGTTTGCTTATAAACTTGGAGTTTGTGGCAAAAATATGAAATTTGAAACAGATGCAGGACTTATAACAGCTCAAATTAAATCCGATACAGTTGTTAAGCTTGCTTTATACAATCCAAAAGATTTAGTGCTTGAAGAAGAAATAGAAATTGAAAATAAAAAATATAAAGTTTCCTCATTAAATACAGGTGTTCCTCATGCGGTAGTTTATGTTGACGATTTAGAAAAAGTTGATGTTTTAAAATATGGCAATATTATTAGATTTCATAAACATTATCAACCAGAAGGAACAAATGTAAATTTTGTTAAAGTAGATAAAGAAAATAATACTTTATTTGTAAGAACTTATGAAAGAGGAGTTGAAGGAGAAACTTTGGCTTGCGGAACTGGAGTTATAGCTTCTTCAATAATTTCAGTTATATTAAATAAGGTTAAATCTCCAGTACATGTTATTACAAAAGGTAAAGATAATCTTTATGTTTCTTGTAGTATTGATAATAATAAAATATCAAATGTTTTTCTTGAAGGACCAGCAATAGTTGCATTTACAGGAACGGTTAAAATTGATTTATAAATATTATGAAAAGGATGGTATGAAAAATGAAAATAACAACAAATAGCAAATTACAAAAGTTGCCTCCATATCTTTTTATTGAAATAGATAGAAAGAAAAAAGAAGCAATAGATAGAGGTGCAGATATTATATCGTTAGGTGTTGGCGATCCTGATATGCCTACACCAGAACATATAGTAAAATCAGCACAAAAAGCATTAGAAAACCCTAAAAATCATCAATATCCTTTTGGTTCTGGTATGTTTTCTTTTAGAAAAGCAGTAGCCGATTGGTATAAAGCAAGATTTAATGTTACTTTAAATCCTGAAAATGAAGTTTGTGCTTTAATAGGTTCAAAAGAAGGAATAGGACATATGCATTTGGCTTTTGTTAATCCAGGAGATGTAGTTCTAATACCTGAACCGGGGTATCCTGTTTATAATACAGGAACAATTTTTACAGATGGGCAGCCTTATTTTATGCCATTACTTGAAAAAAATGGATTTTTACCAGATTTAAATGTAATTCCTGAAGATGTTGCTAAAAAAGCAAAAATAATTTTTGTAAATTATCCGAACAATCCTACAGCAGCAATTGCTTCAAAAGAATTTTATATAAAACTTGTAAATTTTGCTAAAAAATATAATATAATAGTTGCTCATGATAGTGCATATTCTGAAATTTATTATGATGAAAAAGAAAAACCTATGAGTTTTCTAGAAGTTGAAGGAGCAAAAGAAGTTGGTGTAGAGTTTCATTCACTATCAAAAACATATAATATGACAGGTTGGAGAATTGGTTGTGTGTGTGGAAATAAAGATATTGTTGCTGCTATAGCAAAAGTTAAAGATAATTATGATTCAGGTTGTTTTCAAGCAATACAAGAAGCAGCAATAACAGCTTTAACAAGTTCTCAAGATTGTATTGAAAAAGCAAGAAAAATATATAAGGAAAGAAGAGATGCCCTTTGTGACGGGCTTAAAAAACTTGGGTGGGATATTACAAAGCCAAAAGCCTCTTTTTATGTATGGGCAAAAATTCCACAAGGGTATAAATCTTCTGAAGTTGTTTCAAAACTTTTAGATGAATGTGCAATAGT
>CAMVLN010000152.1 GCA_947168325.1 uncultured Elusimicrobia bacterium
ATGTTAATAAATTTAATAGATTTCCTACTCAATTCTATCAAAACTATTTAAGATTTAAAAATTTTTGCTTTTATTTTATTAAATATTCTTGAATCAAAGTATTGGCTAATAAATTTGTAGCTATCTTTTTTAGTTTAATAGGATCTATATTTTTCCCATCAAAACAATATTTTTTACCTGTTTTAACTACTAATTCTTCTTTTATTCCTAAATCTTTTATTGCTTTTATTACACTTTGGCTAACAGTGTCTGTTACTCCAGGTTTATACCACACTTCTACAGAATTATTTTCTAACTTTTTGTCTTCTATTTTTTTATATTTTTTAACTTCAAAATCTTCTGTAATTTGATCACTCAATAACTCTTTTGCAATAAAATTTGCTTGCTTATCTGTAATATTTCCATCTATTTTGTAGATAGCAACATATTTCACAGAAGAAATATCTTTTATTCCTATCTCTGTTATATCTGAAACAATATGTTGTCCTTTGGGGTCAACAAAATCCTTTTTAGTTCTTACCTCTATCTCAAATATCATTTTAAAATTTTTTCCCTGTTATTTTTTCGTAAGCTTCTATATATTTTGCTTTTGTTTTTTCTATTATATCTTCTGGTAATACCGGAACTGGAGGCTGTTTATTCCACTTTATTTGTTCAAGATAATCTCTTACAAATTGTTTATCTAAACTATCTTGGCTTTTCCCAACCTCATATTTATCTTTTTCCCAAAATCTCGAAGAATCTGGAGTAAATATTTCATCTATCAATATTAACTTACCATTATATATACCAAACTCTAACTTTGTATCTGCCAAAATTATTCCCTTTGTTTTGCAATATTGACTAACCTTTTTATACAACTTTATTGATATTTCACTTATCTGTGCTGCTAAACTTTCACCTACTATCTCTGCTGTCCGTTCAAACGAAATATTTTCATCATGTTCGCCATCTGCTGCTTTTGTTGACGGTGTAAATATTGGTTCTGGAAGTTGTTGCGACTGCTGCAAACCTTGAGGTAGCTTTACTCCACACACTGTTTGACTTTTTTGATATTCTTTCCAACCTGACCCTGCAAGATAGCCTCTAATTATACATTCAATATCTAACCTTTTGGCTTTCTTTACTATCATTGCTCTATCTCTTAAATATTCGTATTGTTTTAATTCTTTAGGAAAATCGTCAAAGTTACCTGTAATTATATGGGTTGGTATAATATTTTGAACAAAATCAAACCAAAACATTGATATTTTATGAAGAATTTTTCCTTTGTCTTTAACTAACGGTGACAAAATGTAATCAAAAGCTGATATTCTATCGGTTGCTACTATAAGAAGTTTATCATCTTGATATTGATAAACATCTCTCACTTTCCCCAAATGCAATAATGTGCAACCTGAAAGGTTTGGTGCTGTGACCATTACGAAAACTCCTACATATACTTAAATTTTATTTAACATCAAATTTAAATCACATTTACCTGGATAATTCTATCTTTTTTCTTAAATAATTTCAATGTATCGTACTAGTTAAACACATAAGCGACATTTTATAATTATCAAGCACATATTGTAAAGGAGCTTTTAAATTTAAAGCAAGATGAAGTCTTTTTGAATTATAATAAAACAACCAATTAATCAAAATGGTATCAAAATCTTCTTTTCCTTTAATCAAAACACCATTTACATCTATAAATTCTTCTCTTAAAGTTCTATTAAATCTTTCTATGTAAGCATTGATTTTAGAACATCTTGGATAAGAAAACACTTATTTTATCTTTTCTTTTTTTAATTTTTGTTCAAAGTCTCCCAAATTGTCGTGTCCATTATCATTTTGCCATTGTCTTATTTTATATTGATATACTTTTTTTAAATATTTCATAAAATGCAACCATATTTTTACTTGTTTGCTTATCAAAATAATAACTAAAAGCAAATTTACTTGATACATCTATTGCATTATAAAAATATCTTGTTATTCCTTCTTGTCTTACTACTACCTTATCTGCTACTATTGTTCCTGGTTCTTTTACTTTTTGACTATATTTTACCATTATTCTTGTTTTGTTTCCTGTATAATTTCTATGTATCGGTAAATTATATTTTGGCTGGTAAAACATATTATTCCTTTTTATTATTAAACCTATCGTGCTTGCTGATATTGTTTTAAGCCCTTCTTTTATGCAATATTCGTCTAAAAAACTTTTACCTTATATTTACCTAATCTATAGTATTCTTGCCTTAGCCTCTTTATTTCTTCTATTATTTTGTAATCTATTGTGCTTGTTCTAAATTTATCCGGTTTTGTGCTTATTGGTATCAATGCCTGTAAATTTCCATTATTATCTTTTATTTTTTCTCCATTTACTTATTAATTTTCTATCTGCTCCAAAAGCTTCTTTTGTTGCTTTTTGAACCCCTTCCTTACTCCTTTTTAAATAATTCTCTTTTTATTTTTTATTTATTTGCTTTTTACTTATTATAGTCCAATTTGTGTTTAATCTTTTACATACTCATTATATTGGTTAAACATATATACTTATGCTACATTTTATAATTTCTAATCATAACTTTAACAGATATTTTAAATTAAAATAGATAATAAGTCATTTTGATTAAATCATTTTCTTAATATTTTACAAAACAAATATTATTTTTATTATACTAATAACTATAAGTTTGTTTCTTTAAAATGTTTTTAGTATTATTCCTAGAAATATTAGTTAATATTCCTAACATATAAAAATTTATTAACATAGAAGATCCTCCATAAGACACAAATGGTAAAGGGAACCCCTTGGCTGGCAAAATACCTATAGTCATTCCCATATTAATAATAGATTGCATTGCTATAATTAACATTATTCCAAAAGACAAATATTTTCCAAAATCATCCTTACATTTTCTATATATAGATAAAATTACTTTAATATACAACATAAAAAGTATTACTACAACTAAAGTTCCAAATAATCCATACTCTTCACCTATTATGGCAAATATATAGTCAGTATGTTTTTCTGGCAAATGATTTAATTTTAGTTTACTATTTCCAGCCCCTTTACCTAATATTCCACCGGAACCAAAAGCTGCAAAAGATATTTTTGAATTATAGTCGTCTACTTTTTTTATATTTTTTTTATTTTTATTAGTTTGTTTTCCTAT
>CAMVLN010000153.1 GCA_947168325.1 uncultured Elusimicrobia bacterium
TTATAGAATACAACAATTTAATTATTTTTCTATATATTAATCTCAACAAAGAATATGGAATTATTCTAAATATAATGTATCCATGATTTAATATAAAACGATTATGTCCTGCAGGCTTTATTATATCTAACAAATATTTTCTATCTTCGTTATTTAAATTTGAAAATATATACAATAGTCTATAATATGGATATGCTAATTTTAATAATTTCTCATAATATATGTTCAAATTTTTATCTTGAAAAACTTTACAAAAAAGCAATTTAAAACCTTCAAAATCAAGTTTTATTCTATTAACTATACCCATACATAAAAAAGTATCATTATTGCCTCTATTTAAAACAAGATGATCGTTTATATATTTTAATTTTATTTTATTATTGTTTAACAATGATAATAAAATATAGCTATGTACATAAGCTGTTCCTATAAAAGATTTATCAAAATCTATTAAATCCCATTGATTTTTTTTTACAACAATAGAAGATAGGTATGTAAATAAACCATTAAGTGATTGTAAATGCTTAAAATAATTTATTAAATCTTTTTTATCATCTAAAAAAAATATTTGAGATGAAGAATTTATTATATAAGATTTTTTTAATTGTTTCATATTAACATCACATTCAATTCTATTGCACAAATAAATATCACAATCTTCTTTAATTTGTTCAAGCATCTTTTTTATGGCACCATCTATCATTAAATCGTCACTACCAAATAACCAACAATATTTTCCATGTGCAATTTCAACTACTTTTAAGTAGTTCATATCTGCACCCATATTTTTATCCCATCTAAAATATGTAATATTATTATATTTTTGTTGATATTGTTGTATCATTTGTTGAGTATTATCAGTAGATGCATTATCACTAACACAAATTTCAACAATATTTTTTTCTATATCTTGTAGTTGTTTTTCTATACAATCTAATAATTGTTTTAAATATTTTTCCCTATTATATGTTGGTATACATATTGATAGTTGTATTGCCATTATTTAGTCCCCTTAATCCACTTAATCATATTTTTAATACCAGTTAAACTATCAATTTTGGGAGTCCAGCTAAATATTTTATTAGCTTTTGTTATATTGGCAACAAATATTTTTTGGTCACTTTCTCTTGGAGGCAACTTTGTATAATTAAGTTTAACTTTTAATTCTTTTTCTAAAATATCAAATAGTTCTAATAACGACAAACTATTTTTCATTCCACCACCAATGTTAAAAACTTGCCCTCTTGCTTGTTCTATATATTTTGGAGCTGTAATATATAAATCTATCATATCTGTAGCATATAATACATCTCTAACTTGTTTACCATTGCCGGATATTGTAAAAGTTGTACTGTTATCAGAAGCTGTTTCTATTGCTTTTTGGCAAAACCAACTTATCCAACCTTGATCAAATGTGCCAAATTGCCTTGCACCGTACATTGACGAATGCCTAAAAACTATTGTGTTTAGTTTAAATATTCTTGCATAATCAAGCATATACTGATCTGCCGCTCCTTTAGAGCATCCATAAGGGGAATGAAATTCTAAATTTATACTTTCATTAAACCCATTAGGATATTGTTTACAAATATATCTTGTATTTGTTTCTTCGTATTGTAAATATTCTAAATCTCCAAATACTTTATTTGTTGAAGAATATATAACTATTGCTTTAGGGCAAAATTGCCTTACACTTTCTAACACATTAAAACTACCTAAAACATTCGTTTCAAAATCTAGCCGTGGATTAGATATTGAAGTTGTCATTGCAACTTGCCCTGCTAAATGATAAATAATATCAGGTTGCTCTTCTTTAATAACTTTTGATACCTCATTAAAATTAGAAGTGCTATTTTTTACAAACTTAAAATTTCCAAAAGTTTTAAGCCATTGTAAATTTTTTTCACTACCTACTCTTGATAAATTATCATAAATTACTAACTCCATATTTTGTTTTAAAACTTGCGAAGCTATATTAGACCCTAAAAAGCCACAACCACCAGTAATTAAGTATTTCATAATTTATTTCCCTTCTATTTCTAATATTTTCTTAATTCCTTCCTTATAAAATATTTTTGGTTCCCAACCTAAATTTAATAATGGCATTATATCTTCTTTTACATCCATCATTTCACCACTTCTATAAGGTATTGCCCCAAAAATTAAATTTGTATTGTTTTTTGGATATTTTATTTTATATTGCAACTGTATTTGTTTTACAAAATCTTTAACTGTTATTTTCTTTCCTGTTCCTACATCAAATTCATTAAAACCATAAAAATTATTTTTTTGCTTTAATACTGTTTTATATGCATTAACTACATCATCTATATAAATAAAATCTCGTTTTTGTAATCCTTGTGTTAAAAGTATTTCTTTTTTATTTTGTTTGAATTGAGATAATATCCATGAAACAAATTTTGATTTATTATCATTTGCCCCATAAATATGTTCTAATTTCATATTAAAAACATGTATTTTATTCGTTGAATTTTGTTTTAACCATTGACTGAAATGTTTTTTTGAAAGACTATAATTATTCAAATATGGTTGTAGTAAGGTATCGGTATTAAAAAAGGTATCGGTATTAAAAAAGGTACATAATTCAAAAATGTATAAACCAAACAATATATTTGCCTGTGCAATTTGAGATAATGACTCGTTGTTTCTTCCATAGCAACAAGCAGTATGAATTACAATGTCAATTTTATTATTTGAAAAGATATTTTTTAAATTTTTATAATTAGAATTTTCTAACAATAAATTTGAATTGTTTAATACATCTTTTAAATGTATAAGAGAAGAAGTTTCTCTTTTTATACCTATAACAAAATAGCCATCGTTTAAAAAAGTTTTAACAAGATTAGATCCTAAATATCCCGTTGCCCCTGTAATTAAAATTGTTTTACTGCAATTTTGCTGATTAGAATACTGAAAAATTTTAGGATTGGATGATATTGAAATATTTTTTTTCATTTATTTTGTTTTATTATTAACAAACTCGTGTATTAATTTTGAAATTTTATCCATTTCTTTTTTACTTAATATAGGGCATGTCCCAACCCAAAAAGTATTATTCATAATATAATCTGCATTTGGTAATAATTTGTATTCTT
>CAMVLN010000154.1 GCA_947168325.1 uncultured Elusimicrobia bacterium
CGGGAGCACCTGCACCCTCTTTCTTATTTTTTTGAAACTATTAACGCAAGAAGCAAGAAACAAGAGACTTGAGACAAGTTTTTGTTCTTATGTTCTTATGTCATCAAAAAGTCTTTTGGCAAAAACAACGATGAAAAAGTTTGCCGCATTTTTTTTAACACCGATATTTTACAGTTTAGAAATGTTATCTCCTGTTAAAAGAACTATTATTTTATTAAATCCTATGACTCATATTATCAAAGCATCTAGAGAAATTCTGCTTGATGGACAGTTTCCTCAATTGCAAGGGTTATTATATCCTTTCATTGTAGCAACAATTTTTTTTGTTATAGGGTATATGCTGTTTAAAAAATTTGAAGGATATTTTGTAGAAAAAATACAATGAGTAATATTGTAATACAAACTAATAACTTATCAAAAAAATTTAAAATTGGAACTAGAGAAAGATTAACTTTCTTTACCTCTTTAAGATATAAGTTAAATGGGGATTATCCTGAAACTGATTTTTGGGCATTAAAAAATATTTCTTTTTCGGTAAAAAAAGGTGAAATGGTTGCAATTATTGGTCATAACGGTGCAGGGAAAACAACTTTATTTAGAATTTTATCTGGAATAATGAAACAAACTTCAGGAACATTTAATGTTACGGAAAATGTATCTTGTATGTTTGAGCTAGGACTTGGCTTTAATTTGCGCTTTACAGCAATAGAAAATGTTTATCTATATGGTGCACTGCATGGAATATCTAGAAAAGAAATTGATAAAAAAATGGATGCTATTGTAGAATTTGCAGAACTAGATAAATTTATGGGTGCAAAACTAGGGGAATATTCTTCTGGAATGATTTCAAGACTTGCTTTTGCAACAGTAATACAAACATTACAAGGAATTATTCTTGTTGATGAAGTTTTAGCTGTAGGGGATGTTGCTTTTCAAAAAAAATGTACAAAAGCTTTTGAAAAAGTCCTTAATGAAGGGCATACCATTTTATTTATTTCTCATGGTATTGGAGAGGAAAGAAAATTATGTTCTAATGCACTTTATATTGATCATGGTCAGCAAATGGCTTTTGGTCCAATGAATGAAGTAGAACAGATGTATTTTGAAAAAATGAATATTAAAAGATAGGAAAATATTTATGAAAGAATTTTTTAAAGATTTTTGGAAGTTTT
Source organism: uncultured Elusimicrobia bacterium (assembly GCA_947168325.1). Lineage (GTDB taxonomy): Bacteria > Elusimicrobiota > Endomicrobiia > Endomicrobiales > Endomicrobiaceae > Ruminimicrobiellum. The sequence continues at coordinate 1,173 of CAMVLN010000154.1, forward strand.
TTTGGGAACATAAAGCTTGGTGGTTGTTACCAATGTTTTTAGTTTTTTTAATTTTAGGACTTTTGGTGGTTTTTGCAAAAAGCAGTGCAGTTGTCCCTTTTGTATATGCATTGTTTTAAAACCAAAGATTAATTATTATAACTTTAAATTACATTCTTTGCTTAAAAAGTCCAATATGTTATGAACTCCTACAGACTATTGTTTTTTATTTACAAATTTTATATAATCGTAGTTATGGTAGTTATGCGGATTTAGTAAAGTAGAGGTTGATTCCGACATGGCTCAATGGTAGAGCATCCCGCTGTTAACGGGAGGGTTGTAGGTTCGAGTCCTACTGTCGGAGTTTTTTTTTGTAGATTATTTTTTTGCTTAAATTTTTCTTTAAAGAGGGTTTTATATGAAAAGCAAGTTTATAAATAAAAACAGTAAATTTTTTGCAATTTTTGCAATTTTATTGACGACAGTTTTGGTATTTTTGCAGTTGGGTTATGCAGGTGATGTTTCAAATTTTGACGAATTTCACAATGAAGTAGAAAAACCATCAACAACTGGAATAAATATTAATAATGATATTAATGCCACAACTACAGGAGGTAGTTTAGGTGAACAGAAGTCAAGTAATCTTACAATAGAAGGGAATGGTAATACAGTAAATGGTAATGGGAATGAAGGAATGAAAGTATATGATAAAACATCTACTTTACAATATATCACAATGTCTTCTTTTTCTTCAAGTGGTAGTGGTGGGGTGATAAATAGTTCGGGGACGAGTTTGAATTTGACAGTAAAAGACTCTATTTTTACAAGTAATTCTTCTACTTATGGAGGAGTGATATATCAAAAAGGTGGAGATGCAACAATAGATAATGCTTATTTTGGTAATAATTCAGTTGCAGCAGCTGATCAAGAAGGTTATGGTGGAGTGATATATATTACTGGAACAGGAAGTAAAACAAATATAACAAATTCTGTATTTGAGGAAAACTTTTCAGATTTTGCTGGGGTATTGGGAATAGGAAGAGGCGGTGGTTCGGTTGAAATAGCATCATCAACTTTCAAAAATAACAATGCAAAAGAAATGGGAGCATTAGGAATATTTAAAAATGCTAAATTAGAAAACAATACTTTTATAGAAAATTATACTACAGATAATTCAACGGCTAATGAAAATATGGGAGCCGGAGCAATTGGTATAGGTTCAGAAGGAACAGTTTCAATAGATAGCAATACATTTATAGGAAATAAGTCGGAAACAGATGGTGGTGCAATAAATACAAGAAAGAATGTTAGCAATAGTGGCCTGAATAATAATTCTGCAGCAAAACTAGATATAACAAACTCAACATTTAAAGATAATGAAGCAACAAAAGATGGTGGAGCAGTAAATAATTATTTTTATAATAGCTATAGCAAAGATGGATATGTATATGTAGCTAGTTCAACATTTGAAAGTAATAAAGCAAAAGACGGTGGGGCGATATATAATCATGGTGAAAAAGATCTAAAAGGAAATTGCGGAAAAATGTTTATAGAAAATTCTACATTTACGGCAAATGTAGCAACTGGCGAAGGCGGTGCAATATATAACGAAGGAATAATGGAAATAAGTAATTCTCATTTTAGTAGTAATATTACTGTATCAGGAGATAACAATGATGTTTATAATACTGGAGATTTGCAGTTTTCAAGCGGTACAACAACAATGAAAGGTGGTATAGTTGGGGTGGGCTCTACAACTGTTAATGGTGGTGCATTAAATTTAGGCGAAGAGGCAAAACTAGAACAATATAAATTAGAAATATTGGCAAATTCTTCATTAACGGCAAATGCAGGAAAAGTAAAGATAACGACAGGCATAGCAAATGCAGGAGTATTGACATATACAGGGACAGGGGTAAGTTCAAATACAATAAAAGGAATAGGAAGTTTAA
>CAMVLN010000155.1 GCA_947168325.1 uncultured Elusimicrobia bacterium
CATTAAACTTTTTTGTTTCTCATCTGTTCAGCTTATAAGCTATGAATAAAATATATAAAAGAACTTTAATAGATATCATTAGTAATAATTTATATAAAGGTAAAATTATAATACTTTACGGGGCAAGACAAGTAGGTAAAACTACACTTTTAAAACAGATTTTGGAAGAACAAAAAAAGCTCGGTAAAAAAGTTGCATATTTTAGTTGTGATTTAATAAGTATTAAATCAAAATTGGAATCAATAAATGAACAGACAATAAAAGATTTTTTCGGGGATAACGATTTGATTTTATTGGATGAAGCTCAAACAATAAACCAGATAGGACTGTTATTAAAAATTATAGTTGATACATATCCAAATTATCAAATAATAGCAACAGGTTCTAGCAGTTTTGAATTATCAAACCAAATAGGAGAACCGTTGGTTGGCAGGAACAGACAGTTTAAATTATATTCATTATCGGTTAAAGAAATAACTGAAAAATACAATATGTTTGATGTTGATGCCAAAATTGAAAATATTTTAAGGTTCGGAACATATCCGGGAATTATAGATTTGCCGGAAAATGAAAAAATTATGGATTTGGATACACTTACAAGTAATTATTTGTTTAAAGATATTTTAGCTTATGATAATATTAGAAATTCGTCAATAATATTAAAATTATTAAAGTTGCTGGCTTTGCAGTTAGGTAACGAAGTTTCTTTTAACGAACTTGCTGGGCAACTTGGCATATCTTCGCAAACCGTTAAAAAATATATATATTTATTGGAAAAAAATTTTATAGTTTTTACTATTAATTCTTTCAGCAGAAATTTAAGAAAAGAATTGAATAAATCTGTGAAAATATATTTTTACGATTTAGGTATAAGAAATGCTTTAATTAATAATTTTAATACATTAGAAAACAGAAACGATATTGGCGGTTTGTGGGAAAATTTTTGTATTGTAGAAAGAATGAAATTTAACCAATATAACAACAAATTCGTTAATTCATATTTTTGGCGAACATATCAGGGTGAAGAAATAGATTATCTAGAAGAATACAACGGAAATTTATTTGCTTATGAAATTAAATATAAAAAAGATGATGTAAGGTTTCCAAAATCGTTTTTGGATACTTATAAAAATGTTCAAACTAAAGTAGTAAATAAAAATAATTGGACTAAATTTTTGATTGATGTATAAGATATATAGATGTATTAAAGGATGATGTATATAGATTGCTACAAAATTTGTCAAAAGACAAAATATTGATAAGCAATTTTATATTGATCTTGTAGTCTTAAAAGACTTTTGTTTTTGAGATTAGCTTAAACGAGCAATAAAATTACATAGAAATTTTTTATTTTGGAGATAAAATGAAATTAGATTTATCATCTTTTAATAAAGCCATAACAAGTTTTAAAATTGCTATTGATGAATACAAGAAAGATACAAAAAATTTTTTTGTGAGAGATTCTGTTATACAAAGGTTTGAATATACATATAGTTTATCTCTTAAAATGATTAAAAGATATTTGGAAAATAATGAAGAAAATGTTAATGAATTTTCTTTTAATGAACTTATTAGAACAGCAAATGAAAAAGGGTTAATTTTAGGTAATTTAGAAAATTGGAACAATTACAGATTAAAAAGAAATATTACAAGCTATACTTATGATGCAGATAAAGCACAAGAAATTATATCAATAGTTGATAATTTTTATAATGAAGTTAATTTTTTATATAAAGAGTTAGAAAAAAGAAATGATTAATTTAGAAGAAAAATATTTAAAGCAGGTTAAAGAAATATTATTAAAAAATTTAAAAGATACAAATATAAAAGTTTTTGCTTTTGGTTCAAGAACAAAACAAAAATGCAGGCAATATTCTGATTTGGATTTAACTTTAAAACTTGAAGATAAAAAAATTGATTATACAATAATATCAAATTTAAAATACGATTTTGAAGAAAGTTTAATTCCAATAAAAGTTGATATTTTAGATTTAAATAATATTTCAGACAGTTTTAAAAAGTGCATAGAAAATGATTTAACAGAGCTTGAATATAATTTTTAAAATTTTAAAAAAATATAAAATTTACTGTGGTCGTTGTTGTTTTTTATTTTCAAACTAATATTGAAAGGAAAAATTATGGAAGAAAAAGAAATTAAATTAACTAAAGAACAATTTTTAACATTAGCAAAATTGGTTTTTGCCGGGAATTTTCTACTGACTTTTGCTGTAGATGAATATAAAAAAAGGCATGAAGAATATGACAAAATGATGTTCTATATTGTGGAAAAATTAGGAAGAGAATTTGGTTATCCGGATTTACTTATGGATGTTGAAGGTCATGGTGATGAAAAAATACAAAATATGATACAAGAAGATATTGATTTATATGATGATGATATTTTTTGGGGAAATCTTATAAAAAATTTGAGTATTAGAGATTTTTATAAAAAATACTCTGAAAACGAAATTATAAAAATGACAAAAGAAGAAAGTTTTAATAAATTAATGGAGATAGAAGATTTTTATGAAGAAGAAATTAATAAAAATGGAATAGATAATTTAGTTATTAAATTAGATTCTAAAAACAAATAATAACAGGAGAGCAGATGAGTTTAGATTTAACATCTTTAAAGAGTTCAGTAAAATCTTTAGAATCTTCTATAGAAATTTCAAAAGATTGGATAACAGGTAAAAATAAAAATATTGATGAAGTTATTCGTGCAGGTGTAATTTGTAATTTTGAATTTACCTACGAACTTGCTTGGAAGTTTATGACAAGGTGGTTATCTGTAAATTATAGCCCTTCGGTTTCAGGTATAGCAAGAAAGGAACTTTTTAGAATTGCATTGGAATATAAATTAATTGACAATTTTGATAGTTGGGTAGAATATAATGAAGCAAGAAATAAAACTTCACACACTTACGATACTGCAAATGCAGAATATGTTTTTAATACTGCAAAAAAATTTTTAACTGACATTAAAAAATTTTTAAAAGTGTTAGAAGAAAATAATAAATGATTAAGTTAGAAGAAAAATATTTAAAGCAGGTTAAAGAAATATTATTAAAAAATTTAAAAG
>CAMVLN010000156.1 GCA_947168325.1 uncultured Elusimicrobia bacterium
GTTTGAAATATTAGAGGATTGTAATAATATATATGTGGAAGTAAAGAAGTTTTTTAAAGTAAAAATCAAAAAAATAAAACAAAAATCGTGGAATAATTTTCACAAAAAACTTATAAACTATTTGAATAACAAAAAATAAAACTTTTTGTTTTTAGTTTATCAGCTGTATAAAACAGGAGAAAAAATGGTTAATAAATATAAATTTGAAACATTACAAGTACATGTAGGGCAAGAAACACCAGATTTAGCTACAGATTCAAGGGCAGTTCCTATTTATGCAACAACATCTTATGTTTTTAAAGATTCTGCAACTGCAGCAGGCAGATTTGGGTTAACTGAAGGTGGAAATATATATACAAGATTGATGAACCCAACTTCAGATGTTTTTGAAAAAAGAGTTGCAGCACTTGAGGGTGGGATAGCTGCACTTGCAACAGCTTCAGGAGCATCTGCAATTACTTATGCAGTTCAAAATATTGCAACAGCAGGTTCTCATATAGTATCATCGACCAATCTTTATGGCGGAACATATAATCTGTTTGCAAACACTTTAAAAGAACAAGGAATATCAACAACTTTTGTTGATCCTTCAAATCCTGAAAACTTTGAAAAAGCAATAAAAGAAAATACAAAGCTTCTTTATGCTGAAACATTAGGTAACCCCAATTCAGATGTTATAGATTTGGAGGAAATATCTAAAATTGCACATAAACATGGAATACCATTTATTGTAGATAGCACATTTGCTACACCTTATTTGTTAAGACCTATTGAACATGGTGTAGATATAGTTATACATTCTGCAACGAAATTTATCGGTGGACATGGTTCTGTAATGGGTGGGGTCATTGTTGATAGTGGAAAATTCAATTGGGCACAAAACGATAAATTTCCGGGACTTTCAAAACCAAATCCATCTTATCATGGGGTAGTATTTACACAAGCTGTAGGTAATTTAGCATACATAATAAAAATAAGAACAACATTGTTAAGAGATCAAGGAGCAACAATATCTCCATTTAATTCATTCTTGTTGTTGCAAGGTCTTGAAACTCTTTCTTTAAGAGTGGAAAGACATGTTGCAAATGCACTTAAAGTTGTAGATTTTTTAAAAAATCATCCACAAGTAGAAAAAGTTAATCATCCGTCTTTGTCAACAGGAAAACAAAAAGAGTTGTATGATAAATATTTTCCTAAAGGGGCAGGGTCAATATTTACATTTGAAATTAAAGGTACAGCAGAAACTGCAAAGAAATTTACTGAAAGTTTAAAACTTTTTTCGCTTCTTGCAAATGTTGCTGATGTTAAAAGTTTAGTGATACATCCCGCATCAACAACTCATTCTCAACTTTCTAATCGAGAGTTGTTAAGTAGCGGAATAAAACCTACAACAGTAAGACTTTCTATAGGTACAGAACATATAGATGATATTATTGAAGATTTAAAACAAGGGTTTGAGGCAGTTAAGTAGTAGTAGAAGTTTAGAAGAATAGAAATATGTAAAAAGCAACGACTTTATTTGAGTATATTAAAATAACGGAGGCAAATATATGAAAAAAGTATTTTTAAGTATTTTGATTTTGATGATGATTGTAACATTAAGTTTTGCAAACTGTTGTAGCTGTAGTAGTGATAACTGTAGTAACTAATGTTAGTTGCTCAAGTTTTTTAATGCATAGTGTTAGAAATAAAATAAATAATCTTTAAGCTAAAAACAAAGCATTTTTAAAAAGGAGAATAAAATGTCAAAAGTATATAAATCAGCAGATCAGTTAATAGGAAGGACACCTTTATTGGAATTTACACATATAGAAAAAGACCAAAATTTACAAGCAAAACTAATTGCAAAATTGGAATATTTTAATCCTGCAGGTTCTGTTAAAGATAGAATTGCAAAAGCAATGATAGAAGATGCAGAGCAAAGAGGAATTTTAAAAAAAGGTTCAGTAATTATTGAGCCTACAAGTGGAAATACAGGTATTGGGCTTGCATCGGTTGCAGCAGCAAAAGGATATAAACTTATTATCGTAATGCCTGATAGTATGTCTGTAGAAAGAAGACAATTAATGAAAGCTTATGGTGCAGAACTTGTTTTAACTGAAGGTTCAAAAGGAATGAAAGGTGCCATTGCAAAAGCAGAAGAACTTGCAAAACAAACACCTAACAGTTTTATACCTGGACAGTTTGTTAATCCTGCAAACCCAAAAATACATAGAGATACTACAGGTCCTGAAATTTGGGAAGATACTGATGGTAAGGTAGATATTTTTGTTGCAGGGGTTGGAACAGGAGGAACAATAACAGGTGTAGGTGAATTTCTAAAGTCTAAAAATTCTAACATAAAAATTGTAGCAGTTGAACCAGCAACATCAGCGGTTTTGTCTACAGGTGTAGCAGGTCCTCACAAAATTCAAGGTATCGGTGCAGGTTTTGTTCCGGATGTTTTGAATACAAAAATTTATGATGAAGTTATACCAGTTAAAAATGAAGATGCATTTATAACAGGAAAACTTATCGGTAAAAAAGAAGGTGTTCTTGTAGGTATTTCTTCAGGGGCAGCTCTTTGGGCAGGTATACAACTTGCAAAAAGACCAGAGAATAAAGGTAAAAATATTGTAGTTCTTTTGCCTGATACGGGGGATAGATACCTTTCTACTGCTCTTTTTGCAGAATAATTTTATAATGCTCCTAATATTTTTATTATAATTTTAAAACACAGAACATTGAGTACCGCAAAGAGTACACATCCGTTCTGTGTTTTTTTGTTCTATAAAAAATCATATAAACTTACAATTCAACAGCCCCGTAAACACTTCTTAGTTATAATTCAAAAGAATAATACAATAAAAATATTCTAACTCTATTGTATTGTTTTCCATAATAATTAATATAAGATATTGATAATATAAAAGAAATAAAATTAAAAAATAACAAAAATTTTAGAAGATAATATTTGATAAAAACAAGATAATTAAGTATAATAATATGTTAAATGATTGTTTAATTGATACAACTATAGAATTAATAAATAAAGA
>CAMVLN010000157.1 GCA_947168325.1 uncultured Elusimicrobia bacterium
GAGTATCCTGATGACAACTTATATTTAATTCTATTCCAAAACGATTGTTCACCAATTTTTGTTTTTAAGATATTTTATTATCTTTTTAAGTAAAATTTCCTGAAAGTCTCTACTGAGAATCTGTTAAATACTTTTTTCTATTTTTCCTTTATCGTTTTTATAATAAGTCATTGCTATATTATTCTTTTTTAAAGATAAAAAATAAAAAATTGTCATTATAATATTTAGTTTATCTATTGATTAACTTTTTAAATTCTTCTTCTGTCAAAATTTTTATACCTAAAGAAATGGCTTTTTGATATTTTGAGCCGGGATTTTCGCCAACAATTATATAATCTGTTTTTTTGCTTACAGAGGATGTTGTTTTGCCTCCAAATGATAAAATTAAATTTTGGGCATCTTGTCTTGTAAGTGTAGAAAGTTCACCTGTTAAAACAAAAGTTTTGTTTGCAAGTGGCAAAAAAGAAGTATCTTTTTGTGGTTCAATAGTATTTATACCTAAAATTTTTAACTCTTCTATCATATTTAAAGTTTCTTTATTTTTAAAAAAATCTAAAATTGATTGAACTAAAATAGGACCTATTTCATTTATAGATAACAAATCATCTTTTGTTGCTAAAATAAAATTATCAATATTTGAAAATTTATCTGCCAATATTTGTGCTGATTTTTCACCAATATGCCTTATACCTAAAGCAAATATCAGTTTATTTAACGGCTGTTTTTTGCTATCAAAAATTGCTTGAAGTAAATTATTTGCTTTTTTTTCTTTAAATAAATCTAACAGCATTAAATCATCAAATGTAAGTTTGTAAATGTCTGCAAAAGTGTGAAGTTTATTTAATTTCAATAGTTGATCAACTACCACTTCACCAAAACCATCAATATTCATAGCATCTCTTGATACAAAATGTATTAATTTCCTTCTAAACTGTGCAGGGCAAGATGGGTTAATACAATTATAATAAACATCATCATCTTCTTTAAATATTTTACTGTTACAAGATGGACAATTTAGAGGTGGAAGGAAAAATCCCTTACTATTTTTTTTTGCTACTTTTATTATTTTAGGTATAACTTCTCCAGCTCTTTCAATTATAACATCATCACCAACATTTACATTTAATCTTTCTATCTCATCAAAATTGTGTAATGTGGCATTTGAAATTATAACTCCAGATAGTGCAACGGGTGTTAATGTAGCTTTTGGAGTAATAACTCCAGTTCTTCCAACTTGCAACTCTATAGACAATAACTTTGTAGTTGCTTGCCTTGCAGGAAATTTATATGCAATAGCCCATTTTGGAGATTTGTTTGTATAACCTATAATTTTTTGTAGTTTATAGGAATTAACTTTTACTACAGCTCCATCAATTTCATAAGGGAAATTGTCTCTATTTTCTTGTAAATACATTAGAAAATTAGTTACTTCTTTAATATTTTTGCATACTTTTATGTCTTTTTGTATAGGGAAACCTATTTGTGAACAGAATTTAAAAAAATCAGAATGGTTATTCAGTTCTAGTCCAGAAATTTGCCCAAAAGAATGAACTAGAAAACTAAGTTTTCTTTGAGCTGTAATTTGTGGATTTTTTTGTCTTAAAGATCCTGCTGCTGCATTTCTTGGATTAGCAAATTTTGGTTGTTCTAAATCAACTAAGTTTTCATTTAGTTGTTGAAAGTCTTTTTTGTTTATATAAACTTCACCTCTAATTTCGCACAATACAAGTTTGTTGTTTAGTAGCAATTTTAGAGGAATATTTTTTATAGTTTTTAAATTTTCTGTAACATCTTCACCATACTTGCCATTACCCCTTGTAGCACCAGAAACAAAAGAGTTGTTTATATATGTAAGAGATGCACTTAAACCATCTATTTTAGGTTCAACTATAAATTCTATATCTTCATTATTATCAACAATTTTTTTAATTCTTTCATTCCAAGCTAAAACATCTTCCATAGAATATGAATTATCTAATGATAACATAGGTGTAGTATGTTTTACTTGTTTAAATGTGGATAATGCACTACCAGAAACTCTTTGTGTAGGAGAATCTGCCGTTATAAACATAGGATTTTCTTCTTCTAATTTTTGTAATTGTTTAAAAAGTTTATCATATTCAAAATCTGAAATTTCAGGATTATCTAAACAATAATATTGATAATCATGATGTCTAATTTGTTGTTTTAAATCTTCTATCTGTTTTTCAATAGGATATTCTTTGTTCATATAAATTATTATAAATTTGAACTTATTTAGATTTTCTTTCGTTTTTAAGTTTATCTAATATACCATTAACAAACTTACTAGAATCTTTATTTGAATATGATTTTGCAATTTCAACGGCTTCATCTATTATTACATTAATAGGTGTTTGAGGTGTATACAATATTTCATAAGATGAAAGCCTTATTATGTTTCTATCTACAACAGCCATTCTATTTATTTTCCAATTAGCAGCATATTTTTCTATTAAAGAATCTATTTCTTGTTGATTTTTGCATACACCACTAAAAAGAGTTAGAGCAAACTCTCTATAAGGTTTTTCTTGAGGTAAAAAGTTATCAAAACATTTCAAAATATCTTCTTCATTCATGCAACAATTATCACAAGCATATAACATCAATAAAGCTAGAATTCTAGACTGCATTCTGTTAGATATTTTAGGCATTCTTTCTACATATTCACCGTCATAAGTGTCTACACAGTCAACACAAAGATTTTCTATGTTGTATTGTGGTTTTACACAAATATATTGTTGATTTTCATTACTTTCTATATTTTTTTTGCAATATACACATACTATACCTTTCATATTTTACCTTTGTAGTAAGAACATAAGAACAATATCAAGCTACTAGTAATAAATAATAACCAACCTAGGATTTTATAAAAAAACAGCAAATAGTGTCAAGAATTGTATCAAAGTTGTGAATTCAAGTTGCTAATGCAACAGTGTAAGGAAAAAAATAAAATAGAAGGATGGAAAGATATAAAAGGATACAGATAGAAGAAAGAGAAGA
>CAMVLN010000158.1 GCA_947168325.1 uncultured Elusimicrobia bacterium
TACTAAACAAGAAAGGAGAAAAGATGAAAAAATTTTTATTTTTGTTATTTTCTTGTATTATGTTAGTGTTTATGTTTGATATGGTACAAGCAAAAGAAATTAGTAAAGAAGTAGCTGTTGTAGAATCACAAACACAAATAAATTTAGCTGATACAGCATTCATGCTTATTTGTACAGCACTTGTTATGTTTATGACACCAGGACTTGCATTGTTCTATGGAGGTATGGTTAGAAGAAAAAATGTTTTAGGTACTATGATGCAAAGTTTTGTTGCATTAGGTATAGCAACAATTATATGGTTTGCTTATGGTTATAGTCTTGCTTTTGGTCCTGATATAGGACATATTATAGGTAGTTTGAAATGGGCTTTTCTTGATAATGTTGGGCTTAAACCCAACCCAACCTATTCATCAACAATTCCACATCAATTGTTTATGGCTTTTCAGATGATGTTTGCAATACTTACACCTGCACTTATTACAGGTGCTTTTGCAGAAAGATTTAAGTTTAAATCTTTTATAATATTTTTGGTTGCATGGTTAACAGTAGTTTATTGTCCTGTTGCTCATTGGGTGTGGGGGGATAATGGATGGATAAAGAATCTTGGTGGGCTTGATTTTGCAGGTGGACTTGTTGTTCATATTGCTTCTGCATCTTCAGCATTTGCTGCAATACTTGTACTTGGTATTAGAAGAGGGTATCATAGAGAAGCTATGCCTCCACATAATTTACCAATAACTCTTATAGGAACTGCTTTATTATGGTTTGGATGGTTTGGTTTTAATGCAGGTAGTGCTTTATGTGCAGGGCAACTTGCAACATCTGCTTTTGTTGTAACTCATATTGCTGCTGGTGCGGCTATTGTTTCTTGGATATTTTCTGAATGGTTATATAGAGGTAAAGCTACTGTTTTAGGGGCATTATCAGGTGCCGTTGCAGGACTTGTTGCAATAACTCCGGCTTCAGGTTTTGTTAGTCCAGTTTCTGCTTTTATTATAGGTATTGCAGGTGGTGCAGTTTGTTTCTTTGCTGTAAACCTTAAAGAAAGATTAGGTTATGATGATTCTCTTGATGTTATTGGTATACATGGGGTTGGTGGTTTTTTAGGAGCATTACTTACTGGTATTTTTGCTAGCATTATTGTAAATCCTGATGGAGCCGAAGGAAGTGTTAGACTTTTAAAAATTCAAATAATTAGTTCTATAGTAGTTATTTTATATACCTTCATAGTATCGTTTATAATTCTAAAAATTATAGATAAGTTTAGCAATTTAAGAGTTTCAGATAGAGAAGAATTACAAGGTCTTGATTTGAGTCAACATGGTGAAAGTGGATATCGTTTTTAAATATGAAGCATATATGTGATATCATGAAAGAAAAATAGAAAATTTGTGGTAGAATAGATTTTTGAATTTAAACAGATATTATAATGAATTATGTTTGTCATTATAAATTGTTGCAATAGATATTTGGGGGAAATAATGAAAAAAATATGTGCAATAATAAAACCTTATATGGTTGAAGATGTTAAAAATGCTCTTACAGAAATAGGAGTAAATGGCCTTACAAAATCAAATGTAGAAGGGTTTGGAAAACAAGGTGGACATAAAGAAATTTATAGAAGCAAAGAATATAGTGTAAATTTTATAGTAAAAACTAAAATAGAAGTTATTGTAAAAGATGAAATGGTAGACAAAGTTATAGATGTTATTATTAAAAAGGCAAGAACAGGTGAAATAGGGGATGGAAAAATATTTGTATATCCTGTTGAAAGAGTTATAAGAATAAGAACTGGCGAAGAAGGAGAATCTGCTATTTAACTGTTATTTTTTAGATATCCGTTATTTAATGTTCAATTTATATTTACATACCTTTATTTCTTATTTATTATAATAAAATACTTATATGCAAAAATTTGAAATCTTTAGTATGTTATGATAAAATTAAGATGCTTTCAGTATTTTTGGCTTTTTTGATTTAATAAGTTTATTAAAAATTTAAGGGGTTTTTATGTTTTCAGGTAGTTTTACAGCAATTGTTACACCGTTAAGAAATAATAAGGTTGATTTTGATGCTTACAAGAAAATCATTGATATGCAAATTGAAGCAGGAATAACGGGAATAGTACCTTGTGGTTCTACAGGAGAATCTGCAACTTTATCTCATCAAGAACATGATGAAGTTATAAAAAAAGCTGTTGAATTTTCAAACGGAAAATTAAAAGTTATAGCTGGAACTGGCTCAAATTCCACAACTGAAGCAATAAGATTGTCTAAACATGCTCAAGAAGTCGGTTGTGATGGAGTTTTATTGGTTGCTCCATATTATAATAAACCTACACAAAAAGGTCTTTATTTACATTACAAGGAAGTAGCAAATGCAATAAATATTCCAGTAGTTTTATATAATATTCAAGGAAGATCAGCTGTAAATATTGAACCAAAAACAATAGCACAACTAGGAAAAGATTGTTCAAACATAGTTGCAGTTAAAGAGGCATCTGGTTTGCTTGATCAAATGTCTCAAATAAGATTGCTTGCACCAGAAATAGATTTGATATCAGGAGATGATGCTCTTACCGTTCCTATAATGGCAATAGGGGGAAAAGGGGTAATTTCTGTTTTATCAAACATTTGCCCAAAAGTTGTTGCGGATTTAGTAAATGCTATGTTAGATAAGAATTTGGATAAAGCAAATGAAATATATTTTAAATGGTTACCTTTGATAAAAGCAATGTTTATTGAAACAAATCCAATACCTGTAAAGGCAGCAATGGCTATGATGGGAATATGTTTGGATGAAATGAGGCTCCCTATGTGTTCAATGTCACAAGAACATCAAGAAAGTTTAAAAAAGATATTAAAACAATTTAATTTAAAATAAAATTTATATATATAATTAAAATAAAAAAAATATTAATAAAAGATAATAAAATTTTATTACTATCTTTTTTTGTTTATAAAAAATAAAGTCTACATTATTATTAGTCACAAAATTATAAACGAAAA
>CAMVLN010000159.1 GCA_947168325.1 uncultured Elusimicrobia bacterium
AGAACAACTTTTTCAAATGACAACAAAGAAAAATTACTTTTTATATTCTATATTTTAATAGTTTCATTATAGTTATATTTTTATTTTAGTTATCACTTAGAAACTATATCTTACACCTACATTTCCTTCAAAACCGTTTTTATCTCCACATTTGCCTATTACTTGTAATGAACAACTCCAAAAACTATCTTTAAAACTCTTGTTTACTCCTAGCCCATATTCTGCATATCCTGATATTTGCATATCGTCAAATGCTATATTGTTCGCTACTAACTTCGTTTTGTTTCCTGAATTAAATACATATCCAACTAATGCATACGGTGCCCATCCACCTGTTAAATCTAACTTCGCCTTTACTTGTGGCTCTATCAATACATTGTTTGTACTTTGGCTATTTATTTTTGCTCCTGTTCCTTGCTTTGTTTTATATTCTGGTGTATTGATAGTTCCATACATCAATGTTAAGTTTGGCTCTAGTATCCAGTTCTTCCCTAATTCTATGTTATATCCTGCTTTTGCTCCTACTGAATACATATTCATATCAAAATTGTCTGTTCCATAATCATTTTCACTTTCTGCCTTATTAAAATTTATATTTGCTGTTAATCCTAAATAATAGTCATCTTTAATTATCATTCCTGTTGCCCCTAATACATATCCTGTTTGATTTACTTTTATATTCTCATATTTTTGGGTACTTCCTGCATATCCTATATAAAATGATAACAAACTATTTTCTCCTACTTGCAAATCTAACCCTGCCAATGTCCCATATACATTATTATCTACATCATAATCAGTTAATTTTACAGTTTCATTTATCATATATGGCCTTATCCATAAACTTCTCTCTAATTTTGAAGTACTAAACAATTGATTTACTGTTGAAGCATATAATTGTTTATTCTGTTTAGTTGCTAATCTTATATCTGCTATTTGGGTATCAATACTTGTAAAAGCTTTATTCAATATTGCTGTTTGGGTAATAGTTCCTCCTACTTCATTTGCCACTTGACTTTGTGCTAGCACTGGATTTATTCCTCTTTTATTAAAAGACATTTCTCCAGTTGAATTGTTATAATTAACATCATATTTATACAAATTAGAACTTGCTGTTTTTATTGTTGTTATTTTATCTTGTAATACTGTGGAACTTGTAAACAATATTTCTGTCTTATTTTCTGTTGCATCTTCTAATATATTTATTGCTGTTATATTTATTTTACCACTACCACTATAATCATTTGCTGTTATTGTATCCATTTGCTTTTTTGCTAAATCTGCATCTACAAATAAATTTAAATTATTTTTTACTCTTAAAGTATTAAAATTATGTTCTTGTAAAACTGAATTTGCCATATCTATTGTTGCATTATCTACATAAGTGTTTCCACCAAACCATGTTCCCTTCTGCCCTATTTGAACTGTTCCAGCATATAAATTTACTTGCCCTGTATATCCTCTCATATCTTCGTTCAATATTATTGTTCCTATAGCATTTGCTGTTGATGTTGGGTTGATATTTAAAACACTATTACTATCTCCTGATGTTATTCTATCGTTAAATATTATTTTGGCATTTTCACTTGCAGATAAATTTATTATTCCACCAATATCACAGATTGCATTAGATATCCCATTTGCTGTATTTCCTGTAAATTCTATCTTTCCGGTTGATACTAAATTAAGTATGCTAGCCGCATTATAAATAGCTCCGCCTTTGCTACTTGCTCTATTATTGTTAAAAACTACATTTTCACCTGTTATTGTCATTGTGGAGGTGTTATGTATTGCTCCACCATTTCGTGCAGCTCTATTTCCTACAAATTTAGCAAAACCATTTATATTTAAATTTTCAATATTTTCTATTGCTCCACCTGAAATGTCACTTGTATTATTACTAAAAAGGGATTTTCCTATTATAGACAGTGTTCCTTTATTTGCTATAGCTCCACCACCAAATCCTGCTATACCGTTGGCTGTATTAGTAGAAAAACTTACATCTTCTATAGTCATATTACAGCTTACATCGTTAAGAATAGCACCTCCAGTTTCGGCTGAATTATTTTCAAACAAAACATTATTTAAATATGCTTTAGCAGATTTTCCTTCATATTTTGCTCCGTCTCCATTAATTAAAGCACCACCATAAAATGAATAATTTGAACTAAAAGTTGAATTGTTTATTTCAAGATAACCAAGATTATAAATTGCACTACCTTTTAAGTCATTGATATTATTATTAAACATAGAACTATTTACTGTAACTGAACTAGACTTTTTATTATTAGCTATGGCAGATTCGAAATTATTAAAACCAGCATCATTGATAACTAAATGTTGTTTTGCTTTTGATATAACAATTCCTTTTAAATTATTTCCTTCAATACCTTTGCCATTTCCAAATATTGTTAATTGTGTTCCTCCTAATTTCCCTAAATCTTCTGTCACTACCTCATTTTCTGCTAATGTGTATGAACGAATTTCAGATTCTGTGTCATTTAACACTTCTTTAAATGTTTTTGTTATATTTAATATTTGATAATTTAATATTCCCGCAACATCACTATTTGTAAATTTATACTCTTTTCCATCATAATTTGCTGTTGTTAAAATATTTAATGTTGGAGCTACTCCATCATTAAACAATGTTAATTGTCCATTATCTCTATTTACTCCCAAAATATTTATTGCTGTTAAATTTAACTCTCCGCTTGCAGTATCTAACACAGTAAAATTATCACTTGTATTATTACTTAAATCTGCATCAAATTTTAAATTAGCATTTGCTGTTGATGTTAAATTAGATACTATTATATTGTCTATTGAACTGTTTTGTATATTTAATGTTCCACTACTTAAAGTTATATCTCCACTAAAGAATTTGTTTGTATTTACATTAGAATTGCCTAGTGTATTAGGCTGTAGTTCTATTTCCCCATTGTATAAATTTACTTGCCCTGTATAACCTGTCATAT
>CAMVLN010000160.1 GCA_947168325.1 uncultured Elusimicrobia bacterium
ATAAATATATAGTTAGAATCTGTAAAAAAAGAGTGTAAAAGGTTAAAATTTAACTATGAAAAAACAGAAAGTAGAATAGGCAATAGAGAAAGAAATAGAGAGTTTGGTTTTAAATGGAACAAATTTTTGGAGTGGAGAAAAAAGGATAATGCTGATAATGCTATATAATTATAATAAATATAATAAAGATAATGTTTGTAGCACTTAAAAATGCCTATTGTAAATGGACAATGCCAATTATAAATTATAGGGTATGGCTATGAATCTTTTTGCCATTGTTTTTTAAGACAGAGTTCAATTATAACAGATTCCAGTTACATACCTCCTTAAAGGCTACAATTATTAGGTTTTCTAATTCTTTTTCTCATACTATCTATAAACACTTTTTTTCCAACAATTCTTGTATTTTTATCCCTTTCTATTTTAACTTCTAACTTCCGGACTTTCTTGATTATTTCATTACCGAAACAATACTATTTCTTGTTTTGTTTCGCCTTTTTTCATCTCCTTTTCTGTGTGTTCTTTATATTTTATAAAAAACGGCAATATCTATTTTGACATTATCAAATTACTTGATAAAATATATGCTTTATTTGTATAATGAATGATCATGGTTGGCAAGAATATTAAAATTAAAGTAAGAAATAGTATTGCTTTTTCAAACAAAAGTCCTTTATCAGTAATTGCTGGTCCATGTGTAATTGAAAGTAAACAACAAACTTTTGATTTGGCAAGAAAATTAAAAAATATTTGCTCTAAAGCAAAGATAAATTTTATTTTTAAAGCATCTTATGATAAAGCAAACAGATCTTCTATAAATTCTTATAGAGGACCGGGAATAGATAAAGGTTTAGAAATTTTAGCAGAAATAAAAAAGAACTTAAAAATTCCAGTTCTTACAGATGTGCATTGTAGCTATGATGTAAAAAAAGTTGCACAAGTTGTAGATATTATTCAAATCCCTGCATTTTTATGTAGACAGACAGATTTAGTGGTAGAGTGTGCAAAATCAGGGTTACCAGTAAATGTAAAAAAAGGGCAGTTTTTAGCTCCTGAAGATATGCTTCAAGTTATAAATAAGATAAAAAATTTTAATAATAACAATATTTCTCTTACAGAAAGGGGAACAAGTTTTGGTTACAGAAATCTCGTTGTTGATTATAGAGCAATTGAAATAATGAAACAATTTGGATATCCGGTGATTTTTGATGCTACTCATAGTGTTCAAAAACCTGGCGGACTTGGTTTTGCTAGTGATGGGGATAGTCAATATGTTGTACCTCTTGCAAAAGCTGCTTGTGCTGTAGGTGTTGCTGCTTTGTTTTTGGAAGTTCATCAAAATCCTAAAAAAGCACTTTCTGATGGTGCAAACAGTATTGATTTAAATATGTTTAAAGATATGTTAGATAAAGTAATCAAAATAGATAAAATTGTTAAAGGATTAAAATAATATGGTAAAAAAATTATTAAAAGAAGATAAAGTTTGGCTTCCTAGTGTAAAATGGTTGGTAAGTGTTTTGATGATAATATATGTCGTTTTGATTATCGGTTTTTTTACAACAAATTATTTTTTAAAGCCATATATGAGAGATATTCCGCAAGAAATTACTCCTTGGTTAAATAGTAGTTTTGGCAAGTCCAATCAAAATGTTTCTAATCAAAAATGAGAAAATACACTAAAAAGTTATTAAATGTATCTTCAAAAGTAAAGTTGGTGGCTACTGATATTGATGGTGTTTTAACAAGTGGAGAAGTTATTTTGTTAGAAAATAGTGAAGAAATAAAAATTTGGAATGTTAAAGATAGATTAGGAATGCACTTATTAAAACAATATTTGCCTGAAGTAAAAGTTGCTTGGATTACTGGTAGAAAATCTAAACAAGTTGAGTTAAGAGCTAAAGAACAAAAAGTAGATTTTTTAGTTCAAAGTTGTCAAGATAAAATAAAAAGTTTGTTAGATATAGCAAATAATATGTCAATAAGTTTAGAAGAAGTAGCATATATAGGTGATGATATTATAGATTTAGGTATATTAAAAAAAGTTGGGCTATCTGTTTGTCCACTAGATGCTGTTATAGAAGCAAAGAAAGCTTCAAAATATATTTCACAATATTATGGTGGTAAAGGTGTTTTTAGAGAAGTTTGTGAAATATTATTAAAATCAAGAAATATGTGGAATGAGATAATAAAAAAGTAGTTATGAAAAAGTTTGTTAGAAAATGCTATTATTACGGAGCATGGATATTTTCAAAATTAGTTTTAGTGTTACCGTATAAATTTACAACAGGGATTTTGTCTAATTTCTTAGGTTGGCTTGCATACTACATCGTTATAGATGCTAGAAAAAAAGCAGAAAAACATTTGGCTATGTGTTTTCCTAATAAAACTTCTAAAGAAATAAATCAAATAGTAAAAATAATTTTTAAATATGAAGCAAAAAATTTTTTTGAACTTTTAAATTTTCCTAAAATGAGTGATAAGTTTTTTGATTCTATTGCACAAATGGAACAAGAACAAAAAAATATTTTCGATAAATTACTTTCAAGGAAAAAAGGACTTTTAGTTTTAAGTGGACATCTAGGAAATTGGGAAATCCTTGCAGCTGGGGTAGCAAAACATTATCCGGTGAATGTTGTTGCTAAGAAAATTTATATTGAAGAACTAAATAATATGTTGGTTCGCTATAGAAATATGAAAAATGTTAAAGTAATTTTAAGGTCAGAATTATCTTCTGCAAGAAAAATGTTAAAAGCTTTAAAGAACAATGAGGTTTTAGCAATGCTTATAGATCAAGATACATCTGTACAGAGTGTTTTTGTAGATTTTTTTAGAATGCCAGCATCTACTCCATTAGGACTTGCTTCTATAGCTTTGAAAGTTGGAACACCTGTAGTTTTAGGTGTAGATAAAAGATTATCTAATG
>CAMVLN010000161.1 GCA_947168325.1 uncultured Elusimicrobia bacterium
ATTCATCTTGTAGAATAGTATAAAAATCTTCATCATTATTCTCGCTATATTCTTTGATTTCTTTATCTACCAAATATAATTTTAACAAATTTTCCTTTGGGATATTTTTTAAATCTTCTTTTAATACTAAATCATCTTTTATTTCAGTAGAATCATACCCATAATAAGCTACATCTGTAGGCAAAAAAACATCTATATTTTTATTTGTATTTATAAAATTAATAAGGTCTAACATGAATTTTTCGTTTGTTAAATGTGAACTTGTTAATAATACTGGAAGAAAAGTTTGTTTTTTAATTGAAGAGAACCATTGTTCTATTTTGTTTGTATTAGTTGTAAAATTTTTGTATAGAACAAACAAAAAAACATTATTCTTTATAAATACACCTTTTTGCAAATCATTATTAGATTTTGCAATAGTCCACAATATATTATGTTTATAAAATAAATCTAATGTTTCATTATTTAAAGAAGCTCCTTTTAAATATAAACCATGTATATAAGAATTATTATATTTTTGTAAAAATTCTTCACAACTATAAATTTTATTAAAAACTATTGAACCATAAACATTTACCTCCTTTGAAATTATTGGGAAGTATGGTTCATTAATATTTAGCATAGGTTCTATTTGATTAGACATAATTAAATCTTTAACTGATTTTTTTATATATTTATTTTCATCAAAAGCAACCGCTAAACAAAATTTGTCAGACTCTGCAATTTTATTTATAACTTTTTCAGATACCCCATCAAAATTTTCTGCAAAAAAAACGACCACCTTGTTTTTTGCTAAACAAACAGAATTTAATAACAAGCATATCAAAATTAAACATATATTTTTTATTTTCATAACATCTAAATTATATCATAATACAAAAAAAATAAAAAAGGATTGTTAAATATATTGTAAATATTATAAAATCTTGCAAATATTCTAATTTAAGGAAAAAGGATTATGATAAAATTTTATAACACACTTACAAACAAAGTTGAAGAGTTCAAACCAATAAAAGAAAAAGAAGTTTCTGTATATATTTGTGGAATTACTCCTTATGATGTTTGCCATTTAGGCCATGCACGAGCTTATGTAACATTTGATGTAATTAAAAGGCATTTTATAAGAAGCGGATATAGTGTAAAACATGTTCAAAATTTTACAGATGTTGACGATAAAATCATTAATAAATCACTAGAACAAAAAATATCTCCAATAGAGTTAGCAAAAAAATTTATTAACGACTATTTTATTCAGATGGATAAATTAAATATCATAAAAGCAAATAATTATCCTCAAGTAACACAAATGATAGCTAACATTATAAATTTCATAAAAATTCTTGAAGAAAAAGGGTTTGCTTATAATGTAAATGGTGATGTATATTTTGCAGTAGACAAATTTAAAGATTACGGGAAACTTTCTAAAAGAAAATTTGAAGAAATGAAAGTAGGTGCAAGAGTAGAAAAAGATTCTAAAAAGAAAAACCCTTATGATTTTATTTTATGGAAAAAAACAAAAGAAAACGAGCCAAAAGAAGTCTCTTGGGACAGTTTCTGGGGAAAAGGTAGACCGGGGTGGCATATAGAATGTTCTGTAATGGCAACAACACTTTTAGGAAATACAATTGATATTCATGCCGGCGGACAAGATTTGATATTTCCACATCACGAAAATGAAATAGCACAAAGTGAAAGTTGTACTGGAAAACAATTTGCAAATTACTGGTTACATAATGGTTTTGTAACAGTAAACAAAGAAAAAATGTCTAAAAGTTTAGGAAACTTTTTTACATTAAAGGATATTTTTAAACAATATAACCCAAGAGTTGTTAGATACTATTTACTTACACAACATTATAGAACACCGTTAGATTTTTCACACAATAACTTAACTAGTGCACAATCTGCCCTGCAAGGTATTGATGAAGCTTATTTAAGGTTAGTTGATATTACAAAAGAAAGTGATAATAATTTAAAAGATGAAAATTTACTAAAAATACAAAAACAAGTTAAAGATTCTCTAGATGACGATTTTAATTTTGAAAAAGCATTATCTTATTTACATGAACTAAAAAATATAATTTTAAACAACTTATCACAAGAAAAAATAGATTTATTAAATCAGGCAAAATGGTTGTTTGAAGATATACTAGAAGGGGCTTTAGGTATAAAAGTTATAAAACAAGAAAAAAATTTAAATTTACAAGAATTATTAGATAAAAGAAACATTGCAAGGAAAGAAAAAAATTGGGCAGTTGCAGATGAATATAGAAATAAACTTTCAGAACTTGGATATAAAATTGTTGATAATAAAGATGGCTCATCAACTTTGGTAAAAAAATGCTAGGATGTTGATATATGAGTTTGCAGAATTTATAAGTTAAAAGATTTAATACCTAAAACAAGGAAAATAAAAATGAGAATAACAAAGGTAAAAGTAAAAATCAATGATGATCCACAAACATCTTTTCTAAAAGGTATTAATTCTAATAATGAAAGTATTTTATATGATGCAGATACCAAAAATAAAACTAAAAAAGTAGAAATAAAACAAATAGTTGAAAAAAGAATAGAAGCTGCAAATACAACTACAGAAAGATTGTATTCCATTTTTAGAAACAATATGTTGCCAAACATAAATAAACTTATTATGGAAATTGTAAAAAACGATAAGAGTGATATTGTTTCAATGGTAAAAAATTATGAAATCTATATAGATAATGGTGATATAAGTAATATAGATAAATATTTAAAAGAAGAATATAAAGACTTTTCACAAATAATAAAACAACTTTGTAATTTGAAAAAAGAAAAAGAAGGAAAAGCTTGTTTAACACAAGAAGAAATTGAAAAAATAAACGAATTAGCTAAAAAAATATT
>CAMVLN010000162.1 GCA_947168325.1 uncultured Elusimicrobia bacterium
GATATAATTTTTTCTATTGCAGATATAAGTTTGTCTGTATTTCTTGGTTCAATAAGTATTCCTGTTTTTCCATCTATTATAGTTTCAGGATTGCCACCTACATTAGTAGTAATTACAGGAATTTTTTTAAATTGTGCTTCAAGATTAACATTCCCAAAACCTTCTGTTCCACAAGACAATAAACAAAAAATATTCATAACTTTTAAATATTTTGAAACATTTGATTGATAACCTGTAAATTTTATAATATCATTTACACCCAATTTTTTAGCATATTCTTGTTGTAAAACTTTTCCTGCACCATCACCAACAATCAAACCTGCAATATTTGGATACTTATTCCTTAATCTAGATATTGCTTCAATAAGATATTGCTGACCTTTTCCCTCTAATGATACTATTGCAGCAACTGTTCCTATTACAAATTTATTTTTTAAATTATATTCTTTTATAATATCACTGCAATCTTCATCGGTCATGAACTTATCAAAGTCAAAAGAATTGTATAAAACTTGCACTTTTTTTTCTGGAACTTTTTCATATTTTAATAAATTATTCCTAACCGCTTGAGAAACTGTTAAAGTTTTGTCTGCCATTTTATAGTGCCATTTAGCATACCATTTGTGTCTGGTATCTTGCCTTCTATGTAATATAACTTTCACATTAAAAAAAAGTTTCATTAATAATGCAGTCCAGAAAAGTTTTCCTTGATGCACATGCAATATTCTAATATTTTCTTTTCTAATAATATTTATTAATCTTATAACACCTGTTGGAGTAAATGTTCCTCTACAAATAAAATCTACAACTCTAACACCATTTAATTGTGCTTGTTTGTACAAAAAACTTTTTTTAGGTGCTGCAACTATAGGTTCAAACTTATCACTTAAATTATTTAAATTTATAGCTGTAAGTAAGGTCTGCTTTTCTGCTCCACCTATTGTGTATGAAGAAAACAAATGCAAAACTTTTAACTTATCCATATTATAAAACCTTCTTAACTAATGATACATATTCACTAGCGGTCGCTTTAAAAAAACTTTCACAATATTGTATATTTTTTCCCTTTACAATTGCCCAATATTTTGAAATTGATGATGCCATTGTCACATAATCTCTACCTGCTATTTGGGTTTTATAACATTTTATTGCTTGCTCTTTTTCTTTCCATTGCTGACTAATATCTATAACAACATTTGGTATCATTGTTGTCCATACAGAATAGGCATATACTAACGAACTTATTTTCTTTTGTTTATATGCTTTTACAAAAGCTCGTGACACTGCCATATGATCTTGATGATTATCTATCATAAAAGGTATAAAAATAATTTCTGGTTTTATTCTAATAAATAGTTCTGTAAACTTTTCTGCAAGTTTGCTTGTATTGTTATATAAACTTCTTATATCAAACTGCAAAAAATGATTTATTTTAGAACCTAATATTTTTAAAGCTTCTTGTGTTTCATGCATTCTACTTTCTTCACCTAAAGTACAAAAAGCAATCTCAACTTTTCCACCAGCCATAACATGCTTAATAATGGTTCCACCACAACCTATACTTTCATCATCTTGATGTGGAGCTATTACTAAAATTTTTTTTGCTGGTAATTTTTCTTCTAATGGTAAAGAATATTTTAAAAAAGGTTGTATATATTCATACATCCTAAAAATATTTCTATAACTAGCATATTTCATAGTAAAAACCTCTTATTTTTGATAAATATTAATATTTGCTTTTTCTTTTAATTCTAACAATAATTTATCATATTCATACTGTATATTTTGTTTATACAGTAATTCAGAAAGTGAAGATTTTATATCATCAAATTCTATAGGCATCTTAGCTTTCTTTTCTTCAACCCTAAAAAAATGATATCCATTGATTGTTTGTATAGGTTTTTTATTATAATCTCCAACCCGTAAACCAAAAACAACTTTTGAAATTGTAGGTTCTAAATCTTCTTTTAAAACAAATCCCAAATCTCCTTTTTTTTGCCTTAATGCTTGGTCATCAGAATATTTTACAGACAATTCTGCAAAATTTATATCTTGTAAAGATAATTCTTTTTGCAACTTGTTTATTTTATTTTTTACTTCTTTTTTCTGCTCTTTTGTGTATGTGCTTAAACATTTTATAAATATTTGTCTTATCTTTACTTGTTCCCAATATACTCTTTTTAAATTATTTGATACAAATGAGACTAACTTATCTTCTTTAGGAGAAAGTGTTAAATCCAACCCATTTATCTTAGAAATAACATTATTATAAAAAATTTTTATTTGTTCATCTGTAGGATTTTTCGCTCTATTTTTGATTTCAGTAGAAACATATTTTATTTTCATTATATTTTCTTTTATTTCTTTTTTAAAACTTGTTTTTGTTAAACCTTGTTTCTTTAAATCTTCTTCAAACTCTTTTTTGTTTTTATATTTAGTTTTAATTGAATCTATAGCATTTTTTAGTTCTGTACTTGAAACTTCAACTTTATATTTGTATGCCATATCAATTAACAATAAATCGTCAATTTTTTGATTTATTATTTTATTTGCTAAAGCTTGTTTATTTTCTTTTGTTTGTTGATTCTGTGGTAATAAAGAAAAATCTTCTTGCAACTGTTTATTTAAAAATGTCCTAGTGATATTTCGTCCATTTACAGTTGCTATTATTTCCGTATTTTGGTCAGCATAAATAAATATCTGAAAAATAATTAAAGCTAACAATAAAAAAACAATTCCCTTATTTTTCTTATTTATTTTTATTTCCTCTTGCAAATTAAATCTCTCATTTTCCTCAAGCTTTATTTTTTTATCAATGACGGCTTCAGTATCACATCGTCCGGCAAGATTTT
>CAMVLN010000163.1 GCA_947168325.1 uncultured Elusimicrobia bacterium
TTTTGTTTTGTATTTAAAATAAAATTTATGGAGAGTATGATGGCAATAGAATATGCTTTAATATTGATAAAGCCAGATGGAATAAAAAAATCTTTAACAGGAAATGTTTTAACAAAACTTTCTCAAACTGGTTTTCATATTATTGGTTCAAAAGTTGTTAAAGTTTCAAGAGAGCTTGCTAGCAAACATTATCAACATTTGAAAGATAAACCTTTTTTTGAAAATGTTATTGATTATATACAAGGTAAAACTTTTGGTGGAGTTCCTTATGATAGAGTTTTTGCATTTGTTTATAAAGGGGAAAATGCAATAGCCCAGTTAAGAAAAATTGTCGGTGCCACAGATCCAGAAAAAGCAGAGCCCACAACTATTAGAGGGTCTTATGGAAGAATTTCTAAAGAAGGAACTATGGAAAATGTTGTTCATTGTTCATCAGATGTAAGTGATGCTAAAAGAGAAATTAAACTTTGGTTTAATCCTAGTGAATTAACAGAAGAAATTTATCCTACAAAGGTAGAGAAAGTTACAGAGGATAAATTAGTTTGGGCATAATACTATAGGAATAGTAGAAAATAACGATAATAGAAAATATAATTGTAGAAATATAGAGTATACGAAAATAGGAAATTTAAATATTAATAAAATTTGCAAAACATATTTTAGTTTAGTTTCCAATCTTCAATAAAATAAAATATTTTTTTAATAGGAGAAAAAAGAAAAAAATGAAGACACCTTTGCAAAATTGGGTTGACGAACAAATCAAATTAATGCAACCTGATAAAGTTTATTGGATGGATGGATCTGAAGAAGAAGGAAGAAGATTAGCAGAAATTGGTGAGAAAGAGACTATAGATGAACATCCAGTTTTACAAAAATTAAATCAAGAGTTTTTTCCAGGAGCATATTGGCATAGATCTAATCCAAATGATGTTGCTAGGACTGAGCAACTAACATTTATTTGTTTACCAAACAAAGAGGATGCAGGACCAAATAACAATTGGATGGAACCTAAAGAAGCAAAAGAAAAATTAAATTCACTTTTTAAGGGTTGTATGAAAGGTAGAACAATGTATGTTATACCTTTTCTAATGGGAAATGAAAAGTCTCCTTATTCAAAATGTTGTGTTGAAATTACTGATTCCGTTTATGTTGCAATTAGTATGAGAATTATGACAAGAACAGGAAAAGTAGCAATAGATAAAATAGGTAATTCTACAAATTTTTTCAAGGGTATGCATTCAATAGGTGATGTTAATCCTGAAAGAAGATATATAATGCACTTTCCTCAAGAAAATCTTGTTATGAGTTTTGGTTCTGGTTATGGAGGCAATGCTTTACTTGGCAAAAAATGTTGTTCTTTAAGAATAGGCTCTTATTTAGGATATAAAGAAGGTTGGCTTGCAGAACATATGATTATTATTGGTGTTGAAGATCCAAAAGGTAAAAAAACATATTTTCTAGGTTCCTTTCCTTCAGCATGTGGAAAAACAAACTTGGCATTGCTTAATCCAGTATTAGAAGGATATAAAGTTTGGACATTAGGTGACGATATTGCATGGATAAATGTTGGACCAGACGGAAGGCTTTATGCAATGAATCCGGAAATGGGCTTTTTTGGAGTAGCACCTGGAACTGGCAAAAAAACAAATCCTATTATGGTTGAAACATTAAAAAATAATAAATTTTTTCCAACATTGTATACAAATACTGCTGTTAATGCAGAAGATAATACTCCTTGGTGGGAAGGGTATACAGAAAAAACTCCGGATAATTTAATTGATTGGCATGGTAACAAATATGTTAAAAAATCGGGTGAAGTGGTAGCACATAAAAATTCAAGATTTACAGTTTCAGTATATAATTGCCCTACACTTGCAAAAGAATTTGATGATCCTAAAGGAGTTCCTATATCAGGTATTATTTTTGGTGGTAGAAGAAAATCTACAATTCCTTTGGTTTATGAAAGCACAAGTTGGGAAAATGGTGTATTTGATGCATCTATAATAGGGTCAGAAACAACAGCAGCAGCTGGAGGAAAACTTGGGGCTGTTAGAAGAGATCCCATGTCAATGTTGCCTTTTTGTGGGTATAATATGGGCGATTATTTTGGTCATTGGTTAAGTTTTGCAAAAAGAGCAAAACATTTACCAAAAATATTTATGGTTAATTGGTTTAGAAAAGATGAAGAAGGCAACTATATGTGGCCTGGTTTTAGAGATAATTCTAGAATATTAAAGTGGATGTTGGATAGAATAGAGGGGAAAGTTCAAGCTCAAGAAAAAGAGTTAGGTCTATTTCCTAAAATAGAAGATTTATATTTAGAAGGACTTGATATTTCCAAAGAAACAATGGAAAAACTATTTAAAATTCCAAAAGAGGAATGACAAAAAGAAATTCCTTTGATAGAAGAATTTTATGCAAAATTTGGTGATAGAATACCGAAAGAGTTAAGAAAACAATTGAATAATTTGAAAACAAAATTTAAATAAAACATAAAGAGAAGAAATTAATAAAAAACTATTGCTAGAATTTTTTATGAAAATAGAGTAAATAGAGATGAGTTAGTAGTGTAGTTATTAGTTTTTTGCAAGTTAAAATTTTAAAACATAAAAATTTTATATACATTGTAATTAGCAAAATGTATGTTGTGATTTTTGGTATACTCAAAAGAGATGTGTTATGAATATTTCCCCAATAAAACAATTTCCTTTTACAAGTATCTTGGGATGGTCTGTGTCAAGATATGAATTGTATTTTTTGGTATTATGCTATATTTTTAATTGGGATGATGAATTTGTACAAGTTAATCCGCAAGATGAAGATGAAGCAGTGTCAGGCTAT
>CAMVLN010000164.1 GCA_947168325.1 uncultured Elusimicrobia bacterium
AATCTATCGATTTAACAAGTTCAAGAAAATCTTTTTTATTGTATACTACACCGAAAGAAAATATATCAATACAAGCTGTAGTTAAAGATGAAACTCTTTGGCTTACACAAAAATCCATGGCTGAATTATTTGATTGTAGTACTGATAATATATCTCTTCATTTAAAAAATATTTTTAAAGAAGGCGAGCTTGATGAAAAATCAGTTACCGAGAAATTCTCGGCAACTGCAAGTGATGGGAAAAATTATATTACTAAATTTTATAACCTTGATGCCATTATTTCCGTAGGTTATAGAGTAAATTCTTCAAAAGCAACACAGTTTCGTATTTGGGCTACAAAAATATTAAAAGAGTACATACAAAAAGGATTTGTTCTTGATGATGAAAGATTAAAACAAGGAACAAACACTTTCGGGAAAGATTATTTTAAAGAATTATTGGAAAGAGTTCGTTCAATAAGAGCATCTGAAAGAAGAATTTGGCAACAACTTACAGATATTTTTGCAGAATGTAGTTGGGATTACGATAAAAATTCTCCAATAACACAAGAATTTTATGCAACCATACAAAATAAGTTTCATTATGCTATCACAGGCAAAACCGCAGCAGAAATTATTAATGGTAGTGCCGATAGTAAGAAACATAATATGGGTTTAACAACATGGAAACACTCACCGGATGGCAGAATATTAAAGTCTGATGTTACTATTGCTAAAAATTATTTACAAGAAAAAGAAATTAAACGGCTTGAAAGAGCCGTTACCGGCTACTTTGATTATATTGAAGATTTAATTGAAAGAGAAAAAGCTTTTTCTATGGAAGAATTTGCTAAAAGTGTTAACGAATTTTTAACTTTTAGAAAATACAATATATTAAAAGATAATGGCAAAATTTCAAAGAAACAAGCAGATAGAAAAGCTACTCTTGAATACGATAAATTTAATAAGACACAAAAGATAGTGTCCGATTTCGATAAAGTAATAAAAAAACTAAAAATAAGGAGAGAATATGAATAAAGAACTTAACACAAAACATATAAATCCGTTTGAAAAAATTAAACAAGTTAAAGATGATAATATTGAATTTTGGTATGCAAGAGATCTACAAAAAGTTTTGGAATATTCAAAATGGGAAAATTTTTTAAATGTTATAAACAAAGCAAAACTAGCTTGTGAAAACAGTGGACAAGTTGTTGAGAACCATTTTCCTGATATCAGGAAAATGGTTTCTATAGGGTATGGAGTTAACAGACCTATTGACGATATTGCACTTTCTCGATATGCTTGTTATCTAATAATACAAAATGCAGACCCTTCAAAAGAAATAATAGCAAAAGGGCAAACTTATTTTGCTATACAAACAAGAAAACAAGAATTACAAGAATTTAATATAAAAACAGAAGAAGAAAAAAGATTATTGCTTCGTCAAGAAATGAAAACACACAATAAACAATTGGCAGATGCTGCAAAAGATGCCGGTGTTATACAACCTTTGGACTATGCGATATTTCAAGATAGTGGCTATAAAGGTTTATACGGTGGTTTAACTCAAAAAGATATACATATAAAAAAAGGTTTAAAGAAAAGTCAAAAAATTTTAGATCATATGGGTAGCACTGAACTTGCTGCAAACCTTTTTAGAGCAACCCAAACGGAAGAAAAATTAAGAAAAGAAAAGATAAATAATAAATATCAAGCAAACAAAACACACTTTGAAGTTGGTAAAAAAGTAAGGCAAACTATAGAAGAACTTGGTGGAACAATGCCTGAAGATTTACCGGTAGTAGAAAGTATCAAAAAACTTGAAAACAAACAAAAGAAGTTGAAGAAATAGAAAAAAGAGCAAAAAATAAAAAACTGTCAGGAGTAAGAATGAACAAAAACATAACAAATAATAATTATGATAATATATTAAAAAATATAATAACTGATATTAAAACTGCAAAAGTTCAAACAGTTAAAACCGTAAACAAAAATTTAATAATATTGTATTGGAATATCGGTAAAAGAATTGCAGATGAACAAATAATACAAAATTACGGAAAATCTGTAGTAGAAAAATTAAGTAAAGATTTAAGACAAGAGTTCCCTAATGCTAAAGGATTCTCTGTTCAAAATCTTTGGTATATGAGACAATTTTATTTAAAATATTCAAAAAATCAAAATCTCCAACAACTTGTTGGAGAATTACCTTGGGGACATAATATAATAATTTTAAATAAAATAAAAGATATGAAAGAAATTGAATTTTATATTAAAAAAGCAATTCAGTTTAGTTGGAGTAGAGCAGTATTAGAACATCAAATAGAAAGTGGTCTCTATGAGCGGCAAGGAAAAACAATAACAAATTTTAAAAAAGTCTTACCTGATATAGCTTCAGATTTAGCACAACAAACATTCAAAGACCCTTACATTTTTGATTTTCTAAATATTCAAGAAGAGAAAAAAGAAAAAAATCTTGAAGAGCAACTTGTAAAAAATATAACAAAATTTTTATTGGAGTTAGGAACAGGTTTTTCTTTTATAGGCAGGCAATACCATATTACAGTATCAACTGAAGATTTTTATATAGATTTGTTATTTTATAATATAGAACTTCATTGTTATGTAGTAATAGAATTAAAAACAACAAAATTTGAACCAAGTTTTGTAGGACAATTAAATTTTTATGTTACAGCTGTTGACAGACAATTAAAAAAGAAAGGAGACAATTCTACAATAGGTTTGTTATTATGTAAAAGTAAAGATAATGTTGTTGTAGAATATTCTTTAAGTGATATACATAAACCGATAGGTATTTCAGAATATAAATTAAAGAAAATTATGCCAACAAAAAAACAA
>CAMVLN010000165.1 GCA_947168325.1 uncultured Elusimicrobia bacterium
ATTGGGCAATAGATGATGAATATGCAAAAAATCTTTTACTAGGCAAAGATAAAAATGCAAAAGAATATGTTGCAAAGTATGGTGCTGTTGTAAAAAAAGTTGTTGTAGAAGAAAAACAATTATCTACAAAAGAAAAGTTATTTAATGCTATAATTAATGGAGATAAAGATTATATTAAAGATTTAATAGAAAAATTATTAAAAGAGGGTATAGAACCTTTAACAATATCAAATGAACTTATTTTGAAAGCATTAAATGTTGTTGGTGATAAATTTTCATCAAAAGAATATTTTTTGCCACAAGTTATTATGGCAGCAGAAGCTTCGCAACTTGCTTTTAGTTATATAAAGCCATTGCTAAAAAAAGATAACAAAAAAGTTGCAGGAAAAGTTATTATGGCAACAGTTGAGGGAGATGTTCACGATATTGGGAAAAATATAGTTTGTGCTGTTCTTGAAAGTTTTGGCTTTGAAGTTTTTGATTTAGGCAAAAATGTAAGTAAAGAAGAAATTCTCAAAAAAGCAAAAACAGAACATGTAGATATTATAGGTTTATCTGCACTAATGACAACAACAATGATAGAAATGGAAAAGATTATAAATTTAAAAAAATCTCTAAATATAGATGCAAAAATTATGGTAGGTGGTGCACCATTAACACAAGAGTTTGCAAATAGTATTGGTGCAGATGGATATTCAAGAGATGCTATTGAAGCAGCAAAAGTTGCAACTAAATTATTAAATTAAATTTAAATAAAATGAATATAAACAAAGAAAAATTAACATTATTACTAGCAAGTATTATAACATTAATATTAGGTCCAGGTGCAGGACACTTAATTATAAAAGAGTGGAAAAGGGCAGTTTCTTTTATTACACTTGCACTTGCTCTATTTTTAATATTGGCAACTACATTCGTTTCTTCTGTAGGACATGAAACTTTAGAAACAGTTTCAAAATTTCAAAATATTGAACAGTTTAAAAATATTTACTATAAATTTAAAGAAGATAACTCAAATACAATATTATTTTTTAATATTTTATTTGCAGGTTTATGGGCATATTCTATTGTAGATTTATTTAAAATTATAAGAAATAAAAAATTTATTGAAAAAGAAGAAAAATGAAAAAAATATTATTTTTATTTATATTACTGTTTTTAACTACACAAGCATATTGTGATGTTGTAAAAGGAGCAAAATATATGAAATTTAAAAATGGTTTAACTGCTATATTAAAAAAAGATACTTCTGTTCCAATAGTATCTGTATATATTTG
This sequence comes from uncultured Elusimicrobia bacterium, assembly GCA_947168325.1. Taxonomy (GTDB): domain Bacteria; phylum Elusimicrobiota; class Endomicrobiia; order Endomicrobiales; family Endomicrobiaceae; genus Ruminimicrobiellum. The sequence goes on from CAMVLN010000165.1 coordinate 1,278, forward strand.
GGTAAAAGTTGGTTCAATTAATGAAACTCCTCAACAAGCAGGTCTTTCACATTTTATAGAACATTTGGTTTTTAAAGGAACAAAAAACTATCCTAAAAATACACAAATAATAGAAAATATAGAAAATATGGGTGGATATGTAAATGCAGCAACTTCAAAAGAATATACCTGCTTTTACATAGATATACAAAAAGATGGATATATTGAGGCAATTAAAATGCTTTCTGATATGGTAACAAATCCTTTATTTGAAGAAAAAGAAATTATTCCTGAAAGAAAAGTTGTTATTGAAGAAATTCAAAGGCATAAAGATAATCCGCATGCACAATTATTTGAATACTTTATGTCAACAATATATAAACAATCTGCATATAAAAATAGTGTTATTGGAACACAAGATGTTATAGCAAATATTCCTAGAGAAGAAATTGTAAAATATTTCAAACAACATTATATTCCATCAAGAATGGTAATTTCTGTTGTAGGTGATATAGATACTAAAGAAACTAAAAAAGTTATATCTGAAACTTTAGGAAAAAACCAAAATATAAATCCAAATTTTATTGAACCTAAAATTATTGAACAAGATTATAAAGGTAGCAACTCTACTACAGAAGATAAATTAGCACACACATATATGTTGGCAGGTTTTTTAGGTCCTGATATGGCATCAAAAGATATTTGTGTAGCAGATGTTGCCTTAAATATTTTAGGAGTAGGAAATTCTTCAAGATTAAACAGAGTATTGAAAGAAGAAAAACAACTTGTTTATTCCATAAGTTCATCTTTTATGACTCTTAACGGAACGGGAGCAAATTATATATCTGCAATATTTGAAAAAGATAATTGTGATAAAGTACAGGAAGCTATTATTAAAGAATTAGATAAGTTTGTAAAAGATGGACCTACACAAGAAGAGTTAGAAAAAGTTAAAACAAATATTAAAGCAGATTGGTTATTTGGTCTTCAAACTGTTAACGAGCAAGCAAGCCAGTTAGGCTACTGGGAACTTTTTAATCATTTAGAAGTATTTAAAAATTATTTATCTAACATAGAAAAAGTTACCGTTGAAGATGTTAAAAATTATATGAAAAAATATTATTCTAAAGATAAATTATCAAAGGTGGTAGTATTTCCTAAATGAAACATTTTTTAATAATTTTATTGTCTATTGTAATATTTAGTTCACTATCTTTTGGAGGAACCACAATGGAAACATTCAATTTACCTAATGGAATAAAAGTTATATTTAAACAAACAAAATCTGTTGAGATTTTATCTTTAAAGTTTCATTCTCCAATATCAGTTTTGCAAGAAGATATATCAAAATCAGGAGAAACAGCATTGTTATATGCTGTAATGAGCAAATTGAGATAAAAAAAAATAATAGTGGTGAAGAAAATGAAGGAGAAAAAAATGATAAAAAATTAGATCAAAGTAATAACTCAGATCCTGATACTACTTTAAAATAAAAATTTTAATAAAAAATATAAAATATTATTTAAAGTAATTTATTTTTATATGATATATTAAATTAATTCATTCATTTTAATAAAATT
>CAMVLN010000166.1 GCA_947168325.1 uncultured Elusimicrobia bacterium
CTAATTTTTAAGAGGAAGAACTAAAATGATAGAAAAGCAACAACAAAAAAATGAAAATTCACAAGCTACTATAGATACAATACTTGCACAAAGAAAAAATAAAGCAGATACAATGAAAGCTAACAAAATAGATCCTTATCCTGCAAGAGTAAAAATAGATAATAAAATAGCACAAGTTAGAGAAAAATTTGAATCTTTACAAAAAGAAGAGATGTCTAAAGAACAAGTTACAGTTTGTGGTAGAATGATGTCTAGAAGAGATATGGGAAAAGCTTCTTTTATAGATATAGCTGATGGAACAGGAAGAATACAAGTTTATGTAAGAAAAGATCAAGTTGGCGAAGAAGATTTCAAAATATTCAAAGAAATGTCAGATTTGTCAGATTTTGTTTTAATTACAGGTGTAGCATTTAGAACAAGAACAGGCGAATTAAGTTTAAAAGCAGATAAGTTTTCTATAGCAACAAAATCTTTTAGACCTTTACCTGAAAAATGGCATGGGCTAAAAGATACAGAAACAAGATATAGACAAAGATATTTAGATTTAATAGCAAACCCAGAAGTTAAGGAAGTGTTTAAAAAAAGAAGTATTATTATTTCTTCAATTAGAAAAAAACTTGAAGAGTTAGATTTTATTGAAGTTGAAACACCTATTTTACAAACACTTGCCGGTGGAGCAAATGCAAAACCTTTTATTACTCATCACAATGCACTTGATATAGACTTATATATGAGAATCGCTCCAGAACTTTTCTTAAAAAGGTTAGTTGTTGGTGGAATAGAAAGAGTTTTTGAAATAGGCAGAAATTTTAGAAACGAAGGTATAGATAGGAATCACAATCCAGAATTTACAATGATGGAACTTTACCAAGCCTATGCAGATTACAATGATATGATGGATTTAACAGAGATGTTAATTAAAACTGCAGCCAAAGCTATAGGTTCAACAGATATAAACTTAAATTTTCAAAGAGCAAAGATGTTTGATTTAATAAAAGAATATACAGAACTTGATTTACTACAATTTGTTGGAACAGGCAAAATCTATGAGCAAGTAAAACATTTAAATTTAGATGTTGCCCCAGATGCAGGAGACCAAAAAGTTTTGGATGCCATACTTGATGAGAAAGTTATTCCGAACTTAACACAGCCAACATTTGTTATAGACCATCCTGCAATATATTCGCCACTTACAAAAGTTAAATTTGATCAACCAGAAATTGCAGAAAGATTTGAACTTTATATAAATGGTATGGAAATATGTAATGCTTATTCAGAGTTAAATGATCCATTCTTACAAAAAATAAGGTTTCAACAACAAATGGAAGCTAAAGTTAAAGGTGATGAAGAAGCACAACCTTATGACGAAGATTTTATAACCGCTTTAGAACAAGGGCTTCCTCCAACAGGCGGGCTTGGAATAGGTATTGATAGATTGGTAATGATATTAACAAAATCTGAATCTATTAGAGAAGTGATATTCTTTCCTACAATGAGAAATATTTAATAATGTTTTTTAATTCTGTAGAACTGTTTATTGCTTATAGATATATTAAAGCAAGAAAGAAAGGTTTTTTTGCTTTTCTAACTACTGTTATAGCTATAGGTGGCACAACACTTGGTGTTTGTGCTTTAGTTATTACACTTGCAGTTATGAGTGGCTTTCAACAAGATATAAGAACAAAAATTTTAGGGATACAACCACATATTTATTTATCTAGAGTTGATGGAGTAGTTTTTGATAATTATAAAACTATTTCTGATAAAATATTAAACTTTAATTATGTAAAAGCTACAGCACCATATATATTTGGACAATCAATAATAAAAAAGCAAGGATATACTCAAGGAACTGGAGCATTAATAAAAGGTATAGATTTTAATTTAGAAAATAAGTTGATGGACTTAAAATCTAAAATTAATAAAGATAGCATTATATTAGATAATAAAATAAGTGACAGTGGAATTGTGCTAGGGAATGAACTTGCAAATTCTATTCATGCACAAGTTGGTGATTATGTGATAGTAATGTTTCCTAGCCAAATAGGAACTATTCCAAAAATGAAAAAATTCAAAATAGAAGCTGTTTTTCATTCAGGAATGTATGAATATGATAATACACTTGCTTACATAGATTTAAAAGTTGCAGATGATATGTTTTCTTATGATGGTGGGGTTAGTGGAATAGCAATAAAAACAGCAAACTTTGATAGAGCTATAAATTATGCACAAGATTTACAATCAAATTTAGGATATTCATATAAAGCAAAATCTTGGATAGAGATGAACAAAAATTTATTTTCTGCACTAAAGCTTGAAAAGATTATGATGTTTATAATACTTGCTTTAATTATAATTGTTGCAGCTTTTAATATTATTTCAAATATCTTGCTACTTAGTGTAGAAAAAACAAAAGAAATTGGAATATTATCTACTATGGGGTTTTCAAAATTATCAATATCTAAAATATTTTTTTATGAAGGAACAATAGTTGGAACGACAGGAACTGTATTAGGTTTATTTTTAGGGATATTTATAAGTTATGGACTTAAAACTTTTGAAATATTTAAACTTCCAAAAGGTATATATTATGTTGATAGGCTACCTGTTATGATAATTCCAACAGATATTTGTTTAGTTGCAATTTGTGCCTTTTTTATAACAGTTATTGCAGGTTTATATCCTGCATATCAAGTTTCAAAGTTGGAGCCACTTGAAGCGATTAGATACAACTAAAATAAAAAAAGATAGAGCCTTTTTTATCTCTATCTATTTTTTATTTTAATTATCTAAATAGTAAATTATTTTTTTGTTTTCTTCTCCTTTTTC
>CAMVLN010000167.1 GCA_947168325.1 uncultured Elusimicrobia bacterium
AAGCATTAAAAAAAGCAAGAGAAGAAGGAAAAAAGATAGGATTAGTACAAGGATTTTGGAGACAAGTAGTATGAAAAATATTACTCAAGCTGAACTTGTAAAACAATATTTTAAAAATAATCCTAATAGAGATATAAAACATCCTGAAATTGTTGATTGGCTTACAGATACATATAAAAAAAACACAGGTTTAGTTTTTCGTGATCCAGATAGAGCTATAAGAAAATTGCATCAAGAAGGTTTTTTAATAAAAGTTTCAAAAGGAATTTATAGATACGAACCAAGCAATGTAAAAAAAAGAGTTTTAGAAGATTTTACATCTAAACAAAAAAAGATAATACTAAAAAGAGACGATTATAAATGTGTTATATGTGGAAAGGGGAAAAAAGAAGGTGTAGAATTGCATATTGATCATATCAAACCAAAAGATTTAGGTGGAAAAGCTACTATAGAAAATGGGCAAACTCTATGTCCTCAACATAATTTTATTAAAAAAAATTTAAAACAAACCGAAACTGGTAAAAAAATGTATATTCGTTTATATGAGCTTGCTAAAAAAGAAAATAATAAAGAACTTATAGAATTTACATCAGCAATTCTAGAAGTTTATGAAAAAATTCACATTAATGGACATATTGAATGGGAAAAATAATTGTTGAAAATCTTAATTGTTTTTATAGTGGAAATCAAGTATTAAAAAATCTTAATTTAACTGTTGAGAAAAATGAAATACTTTCTATTATTGGTCCTTCTAATAGTGGTAAAACGAGTTTTTTAAGAACTTTAAATAGAATGAACGATATGAATGTTAATTTTTCAAGGCAAGGTAATATTTATTTGGATAAAGAAAACATTTTTGATATGAATTCGGAAAAGTTAAGAACAAGAGTTGGAATGTTGTTTGCTATGCCTATACCATTACCAATGTCAATTTATGATAATATAGCTTATGCTCCTAGTGTTTTAGGTTTAAAAAATAGAAAGAATATGGATGAAGTTGTAGAACAATCCTTAAAAGATGCTTCGTTATGGGACGAAGTTAAAGATAGGTTAAATTCTTCTGCAATGAAAATGTCTGGTGGGCAGCAACAAAGATTGTGTATTGCAAGAATTTTGGCAATAGAGCCAGAAGTTATTTTGTTTGATGAACCTTGTTCAGGACTAGATCCTATATCAACAGCAAAAGTTGAAGAAGCAATGTTAAAATTAAAACAAAAATATACAATAGTACTTGTTACAAATAATATTAAACAAGCTTCAAGGGTAGGAACTAGAACAGCATTTTTTTTGATGGGTGAACTTGTAGAAATAGATAAAACACAAAAAATATTTATTTCTCCTAAAAATAAAAAAACAGAAGATTATATCACCGGAAGATTTGGATAAAAACAAATAGAAAGTGTTTTAAATTCTAAAATTATAATATCATTAGTTTTTTTCAAGTACTAAATTATTGCTACTGCAATCTTCTCAAAACTTGGTATTATCTATTGATTTATGTATTGTTTTTCGTTATAATTACATAGAGAATGTATTGAAAAAATAATGAAAAAAGTAAAAGTTTTATTTTCCGAAAAAAAAATAAAAAATAAAGTAAATAAAATTGCAAAACTGATAAATAAAGATTTTAGAAACAAGAAATTAGTTATTGTGTCAGTTTTGTCTGGAAGTGTGGTTTTCTGTAGTGATATAATAAGGAAATTAAAAATAGATTTTGAAATAGATTTTATAAGAGTCGCATCATATAAAGGAAAAAAATCTTTTGGAAAGATAAGATTATTATGTGATACATCGTTGAATATGAAAGGAAAAGATGTTTTGTTAGTTGAAGATATTTGTGATACAGGTAAAACTCTCTCATATGTTAAAAATTTGTTTTTTAAGAAAAAAGTTAGCAGTGTTAAATTTTGTGTTTTAATAGACAAGAAAATTAAAAAGTGTAAAGATATTAAGATTGATTATTGTGGTTTTAAAATAAATGATGATTTTGTTGTTGGGTATGGGTTAGACTATAATGGCAAATATAGAGGGTTACCCTATATTGGTGTTATATAACAAAGAGGGATTTATTTTATGGAGATAAAAAAGAAAAATTCTTGGGGATTTTTATTTTGGATAGCTTTATTTATTATATTATTGATATTTATGCAAAATTCTAGTAAAAAATCTAATATAGAAAATATACCTTATTCACAATTTAAACAAAGTGTTAAAGAAGGTAAAGTTTTAAATGCTGTGGTTTCTGCTGATATAATTGAAGGTGAATTTATAAATAAAGAAGGGAATGCAAAAAAGTTTAAAACTATTCCTCTAGAAGATCCAAAACTAGTTGAAGATATGGAAAACAATAAAGTTCAAAGTTTTTCTGGAAAGGCACAAAATGGTTGGCTTGGACCATTAATATTTAGTTGGGGACCTATAATACTTTTGATAGTGTTTTGGTTGTGGTTGATGAGAGGTATGAGTGTCGGTGGAAAGCAAGCATTCTCGTTTTCTAAGAGTAAAGCAAAACTTTCAGATGGAAAAAATAAGATTACTTTTAAAGAAGTTGCTGGTTGTGAAGAAGCAAAAGAAGAGCTAGAGGAAATTGTAGAATTTTTAAAAAATCCCGCAAAATTTCAAAAATTGGGTGGAAAAATTCCAAAAGGGGTTTTACTTGCTGGGGCTCCAGGAACAGGTAAAACTTTACTTGCAAAAGCAGTATCAGGTGAAGCAGGTGTGCCATTTTTTTCTTCAAGTGGGTCAGATTTTGTAGAAATGTTTGTTGGAGTTGGTGCTTTCTTGGTTAATATTAGAAATGTCATTAGGGTTTTAGACTTAGTCAGCAT
>CAMVLN010000168.1 GCA_947168325.1 uncultured Elusimicrobia bacterium
AAAAAGAATTTTTGATGCAAGCCGAAATGGGAGAGTTCTTACTTACTATTAGTTCAAAGAATAGAATTAGAATACATATATTAGCAACACCAATTGAAGTTGAATTAATGGGAGAAGAAGTGAAAGAGTGAAACAATTAACTATGAAAGCATTAAAAGAACAATTTAAAAAAATGTATCTTGATGAGTTTGATGATCCAAATGAATCTTTTATGGACTTTTTATTAGACTTAATACCAAAAGAAAAATTAATAAAGGTTATAGGTAAGGGGAAGAATTATTATTCTTCTCTTTTCTATAAATATAAATAATGAAAAAGAAAAAAAGTAAAAAGATTATATGGTCTATCATTGGTGGTAGTACTATTTTATCTACGGCAGTAGCTATGGCAATATTAATTGCAGTGTTAATGATATTTGATTTTTTTGGAACAAAACTTACAAAAGAAAAAGTACAACATAATGCAGAATATGCAGATGCTTACACTCAAGCGGTAAATAAATATTTAAAAGATGGTTATGTACCACTACAAAGACTTTTATATTTTCATTTGGAAGATGATAGTTTAACATTAGATGCTTTATATACAATGAATCAAAATAAAGAACAAAAAACGGCACGAGAAATTAGTGCAGTATGTGAAGATCAAAGAGTAAAAAATATGGTTGCTTGTACTGAAACTAACATAGCAGATAACAAAGATTATTTGGAAGTTAGCACAGGACATTTCAATTTACCACTTGATAAAGATTTCACAATAACAAGTTTTTTTAATGAAGAAAGAGTTATTTATGGAGTAAGTAATGTTCATGGAGGTTGGGATTTAGCAGTACCTGCAAAGACACCAGTTTATTCAGTTTGTAGTGGGACAGTTGATAAAGTTACATTCACTCAAAACGAAAATGTTCCTTATGATCAGAGTGGAAACAATGTAGGAAACTTAATAACAATTAAATGTGATGAAGATTATGATGAAACATATTATGTTGTATTTGCACATCTTTATCCTAATAGTGCAAAGGTAAAAGTAGGAGATAAAGTTAATCATTGGACACAAGTTGCAGAAGTAGGAACAACAGGTCATTCAACGGGCAATCACTTACATTATCAAGTAGAAAATGCAAATAGAGAGAAACTTGATGGTATGCAGTTTATAGATTTTACATTAAGAAGTCCTAACTATCATTTTGAGCCAACAACTCCAAATACTAACTTCTATGAGAACAATGAATTTATAATTCAATAACACTTTTTAAAAAGTAGTGGAAGCACATAAAAAGAGGTTATTTTACAAAAGTAGCCACTTTCAAATAAAAAGGTAGCCACATAATTTGTTGAAAATAAAGGTATTTTGAGTATAGAGTAGCCACTTTCAAATGAAAAAGTGGTCATTTTTGCAAGTGCAAAAAAAAGTAAGACACCATTAATTTATCCTTGTTTTATAAGGATTAAATGAAATTGTGGTGTCGTTCTCCTTATGCCCATTAAAAATATGCAATATTTTTATTATAAAAAATACCTTAAAAATGCAGAAAGTGGCTACTCATAGTTTAAGAAAGGAGAATGTAAAAATGATTAAAGGTTTAGTAAGAACAACAATAAGAATTGATAATAACTTAAAAACTAGAATTGAACTTTTAGCAATAAAAAACAATTTAAGTTTTAATAGAATGCTAACTTATATTTTAGATATTGGTTATAACACTTATATGGAAAAGTTTGATAAGTATTATGAAGAACAAAATGAGATTATAAAAAGAGAGAGTGAACAAGATGAATAAAGTAAGAGTATATAATGATAATGAAATTAAAATCTTGTTAAGCAATTCTAATGTAGAAAAGATAAGAAATAAATCTCAAATAGTTTATAAGAATAGTTTTAAGTTGTGGGCAGTAAAAGAAAAGTTAAATGATACTTCTAAAACAGCAAGACAAATATTTGAGGCAGGTGGATTTGATATGAAGATACTTGATGATAGGACACCACAAAAAAGAATTTGTTCTTGGGTTAAGAAATATAAAAAGTTTGGAGAAGATTATTTTACTGACAAAAATAAATATACTTATAAAGCAATAGACAATAGTATTGATAAAAAATCTTTATCAACTTATATTGTAGTGAGAGTAGAACATGAAAAAGATAACGGTTAGAGTTGAAGATTATATTTATGATAGATTAAATCTTGTAGCAAAAGAAAACACTACATCTACAAATAAAATTATAAATGCAATATTAGAAAAATATATTAATGAGCCAAAAGAAATAAATTATCTAAAAGAAGTTGATGAGAAATTAAAATTAATGAATGATTATCTTGAAAAGATTTCTAAAAGACAATATAAACATTTTAGATTATCACAACAACACTTTGCTAACTTTGGTTATTTATCTAATGCAGATATTAATGAAGATAAATGTTTAAATGAAATATTAAATAATAAGGATAATTTTAATGAGTAAGAAAAGTCCTAATGTGGTATTTAAAAGTAAATATTGTTTAGCTTTAAACTCACGAGATAATAAAAATAATTCTTCAAATTATAAAGATGATAGATTAAAAGATGTAGATGATATGGTTGATTACTTTTCTAATGAAAAGAAAAGAAAAGTAAATATGTTTGAATATTATATGGGACATACTCGTAATGAAAATTATAATTTAGTTTTAGAAAATGGAAAGTATGCTACTAAAAAAGATATTGCAAAAATTAAAACTGATTTTAAAAAATATATAGAGAACTCTAATTTATGGAAAGGTATTTTAAGTTTTAAAAGAGAATATCTTGAT
>CAMVLN010000169.1 GCA_947168325.1 uncultured Elusimicrobia bacterium
AAAAGAACAAGTTTATGTTGTAGATGCATCAAAAATTTCAAATGAAACAATAGGGCAAGATAGGCCAAATACTCCAATGTTAGGTGCTTTAGTAAAAGTTATTGGAACACTTGATATTGAAGGTGTATTGAAAGATACAAGAGCAAAACTTGAAGTAAAATTTAGAAGTAAACCAGAAGTTATTGATGGAAATATTACATCAATACAAAGAGCTTATGATGAAGTAAGAAATTCATAATTTGTATAAAAAGATTCAAATATATGGAGAATAAAATGAAAAAAGAAGAAAAAAAACCAACAGCTGCAGAACTTCCAGCAGGTGGAATTGTTGAAGCAGGAACGGCAGCACAATTTAAAACAGGGCCTTGGAGATCTATAAAACCAGTATGGAGCAAAGAAAAATGTAAAGCTTGTATGATTTGCTGGATTTATTGCCCGGATGCATCAATACAAGTAGCAGACGGTAAAGTAGTAGGTATCGATTACGATCACTGCAAAGGTTGTGGAATTTGTTCTAAAGAATGTAAGTTTGGTGCAATCACAATGGAAGCAGAAAAAAAATAATTAACGAAAATTTAAAGAGGTAAATAATAATGGTAAAGCCAATATTTTCTAAAGGAAAAATAGTTGCCAAAACTGGTAACGAAATGATGGCAGAAGCTATGAGGCAAATAGCTCCTGATGTAGTTGCTGCTTATCCTATAACACCAGCAACAGAAATAGTTCAAATATTTTCACAATTTGTAGCAGATGGTAAAGTTCCTACAGAGTTTGTTGCAGTTGAAAGTGAACATTCAGCAATGTCTGCAACAATTGCAGCTTCAGTTGCAGGTGCAAGAGCAATGACAGGAACATCATCACAAGGTTTTGCTTTAATGTGGGAAATGCTTTATATAGCAGCAGGGTTAAGGCTTCCTATCGTTATGGCAGAAGTTAACAGAGCATTATCTGCTCCTATCAATATTCACGGTGATCAATCCGATACAATGGGTGCAAGAGATGCTGGTTGGATTCAAATTTATTCAGAAGATCCACAAGAAGCCTACGACAATATGATTCAATCAGTAAGAATTGCAGAAGCAGCAAAACTTCCTACAATGGTAACAACTGACGGTTTTATTATTTCACATTGTATGGCAGCAGCAGAAGTTTATCCTGATGAGGATGTAAAAGAATTTGTTGGAACATATAAGCCAGAAAGAGCATTGCTAGATTATAAGAAACCTTTCACACTTGGTTCAATTGAAATGCAAGATTATTATTTTGAACATAGGTATCAACTAGCACAAGCTATGAGAGATTCAAAGAAAATTATTCTAGATATTGCAAAAGAATTTAAAGCAAAATTTGGTAGAGAATATAGTTTTTACGAAAAATATAAAATGGACGATGCGGATGTTGCTATCGTTACAATTGGTTCTGCAGCAGGAACAACAAAAGCAGTTATTAACGAATTAAGAGAACAAGGAATAAAAGCAGGTTTAATAAAAATAAGAATTTTCAGACCTTTCCCTGCAGAAGAAATAGCAAAAGATTTAGCTAATGTAAAGGCAGTTGCTGTATTAGATAGAGCTGATTCTTGTTCAGCTACATTTGCACCGGTATATTCAGATGTTGTATCAGCTATGTATGCTAATGGCATCACAACTCCAAAAGCAGAAAACTATGTATATGGTTTAGGTGGAAGAGAAATAGATATGACCCATATTGCAAATGTTTTCAAACATTTAGATGAAGTTGCAAAAGGTAAAGCTCAAAGCTATAAAACAGTTGAATATATTAATGTAAGAATAAAATAAGATTTTAGGAGAATATAAAAATGGCAAATTTAAAAGAATTAAGTAAAAATGCCGAAAGAGTTACAGGCGGTCACAGGCTTTGTGCCGGTTGTGGTGCAGGTGTAGTTGCAAGGCAAACTCTTATAGCAGCAGAAAATATACCAGTTGTAGTTGTTAGTGCAACAGGTTGTTTAGAAGTATCAACTTCAGTGTTTCCATACACATCTTGGAAAACTCCATTTTTCCACAGTGCATTTGAAAATTCAGCAGCAACATGTTCTGGGGTAGAAGCAGCATACAAAAGTTTAGTAAGGCAAGGTAAAATAAAAGATGAACCTATCAGATTTGTAGCATTTGGTGGTGATGGTGGAACTTACGATATTGGTTTGCAATCATTATCAGGAGCTATGGAAAGAGGACATAGAATGCTTTATGTTTGCTATAACAACGAAGCATATATGAACACTGGTATTCAAAGAAGTAGTGCAACACCACAAGGTGCAAGTGCAACTACATCACCAGTAGGGAAAGTTAAACAAGGAAAAGATCAACCTAAAAAAGATTTAACAGCAATAATGGTAGCTCATAATATTCCTTATGCAGCACAAGCAATTATTGGCGATTTTAATGACTATATGACAAAAGTTAAAAAAGCTTTAGATACAGATGGTCCTACATTTATAAATGTATTAACACCTTGTAGGCTCGGTTGGGGTTGCAAACCTGAAGATTCGATGGAAATGGTAAGGCTTGCTGTTGATACATGTATTTGGCCTGTTTATGAAGTTGTAAACGGTAAATATAAAATGAACAAGAAGCCAAGAGGTGGCAAAAAACTTCCTGTTGGCGAATTTTTTAAACATCAGTCAAGATTCAAACATTTGTTGAAACCACAAAATGCAGGATTGTTAGCTAATATTCAAGCTGATGTTGATGCAAAGTGGGAACATATTTGTAATCTTTGTGGTGAGGAAGTTATAAAGTAATTGCAGAGCAATTAC
>CAMVLN010000170.1 GCA_947168325.1 uncultured Elusimicrobia bacterium
AAAATATTTGATCATCTATATCTATAGAATCTAACACATTTGTTATATTATTTATTGCACCTGAATTAAATAAAAATCTATCAGTAACAATAAATGCTCTTTTTGAACCTTTTAAAGTTTGTAATGCTAAATCAGTTGCACCTCTTTTAAAATATATTTTAGGCGGAACTTTGAACCAAAGCATATTTTCTCTCCTTTCTGCAACTGTTTTATAATTTAATAAGTGTTCTACACCAACATTCCCACTAACAGCATTTCCTCCCCACGAACCACAACCAAGTGTAAGAGATGGTTCTAATTTGAAGTTATATAAATCACCTATACCACCTTGAGATGATGGTGAGTTTATTAATAAACGGCAAGTAGGAATCTGTTCTGAAAAATATCTTATTCTATCTTCTATTCTATTATCTGTATGTAATACTGCTGTATGTCCAGCTCCACCAATCATAACAAGTTTATGTGCAATTTCTACTGCAGCATTAAAATTTTTTGCTTTATACATAGCAAGTATTGGTGATAATTTTTCATGTGAAAAAGGATCTTTTATATCAACAGTTTTTTGTTCGCCTATTAATACTTTTGCATTTTCTTTAACATTTTTAATTCCAGCCATAGATGCAATTGTAGTTGCAGATTGACCTACGATTTTGGGATTTACTGTTCCTGCTTCCGTCAAAATTATTTTCGCAACTTTTTTTGCATCAACATCTGTTAAAATTTGTGCTCCTCTATATTCAAACTCTTTTTTAACTTCATCATAAACATCTTCCACTACTACAACTGACTGTTCTGAAGCACAAATCATACCATTGTCAAATGTTTTTGACATGAGAATTGAAGAAACAGCCATTTTTATGTCGGCAGTTTCATCTATAATTGCAGGAGTATTTCCCGGTCCAACTCCTAATGCAGGTTTTCCAGAAGAGTATGCAGCTTTTACCATTTGAGGTCCACCTGTTGCTAATATACAATCTATATCTGGATGATGTAACAGTTGATTTGATAAATCCATGGAAGGTTCATCTATCCAACCAATAATATCTTTAGGTGCTCCGGCTTTTACAGCAGCTTCTAACACTATTTTTGCAGCTTCTATTGTAGATTTTTTTGCTCTTGGATGAGGGGAAAATATTATAGCATTTCTAGTTTTTAAACAAATTAAAGATTTAAATATTGCAGTTGATGTAGGATTGGTAGTAGGAATAATACCAGCAATAACTCCAAGAGGTGTAGCAATTATTTTCGTTCCGTTAATTTTATCTTCTTTAATTATACCACATGTTTTTGCATTGTTATGTTTATTAAAAATATATTCTGAAGCATAATGATTTTTTATAATCTTATCTTCTATAATCCCCATCCCTGTATCAGCTACTGCCATTTTTGCAAGAGAAATTCTTGCTTTATCTGCTGCAGTTGCTGCTACTTTAAAAATTTTGTCCACTTGCTCTTGAGTAAAAAAAGCATATTCTCTCTGAGCCTTTTTTGCTCTTTCAATTAATGCATCTAATGTTTCTTTACTGTTTACTAAATTCGTGTTTGTGTTGACAAGTTCTTTCTTATCAATAGCCTGTTTTGTTTTTACCATAATAAATACATCTCCTATATGAATATTATCTGTTTTCTTTCTTTAAATCACAACTGAATCTATAAAAAGAATTGCAATTGTTGTAATATATCATTATTGTTTAACTGTTTCTATAGTTAGAATTTATAAAACAAGCATGTTAATACTTATCATGCAATCATATTACTTATACTCACAATTAATACTTTATAAACCAGCTGTATTCTATAAAAAAAATAATCTTAAAAGCAAGGTTTTGGTATATTATTTTTTCAATTTAATTTGCTTTTTTTATAAAAGCATAAACAACATACCAATTTTGTTTTGTTAAAAAGTACAAGAATTTATAAAATTTTGCAAAAAGTAAAATTGATTTAATCTCTTAACTATACTACTTTATTATTAAAAGTAAGACCATTTCATACCATACAGATTAGTTATGAGTAAAACTGTTTTTTCTATATTAATTAAAATAATATGGAAAGTTATTACTTTTAATAACTATCAAAATATCAAAAGATTTTTATAACTGAAAATTTTTAAGAAGCAAATTAAATTTTTTTAGTTTGTTAAAATAGATGATATTGATGATATTATTTATAATATTAAAATTATCATTATTAAATAAAAAATAATTTAAAATTTAAAGCATTAAGTTCAAACACAAATTTGACATAAAGGATCAAAAAAGTTAATGAATAAGGGATGGATGTTTATTAGTAAAAAAAATGAAAGATTGGGTTCAAAAATAAACAAAAGAGGTATGGTATGTGAAAGGGAATATAACAGCAGTTAAAACATTAATGACATTATAGGAAGAGAAAGATAAAAGAAAAAACAAAAGGATGGTAAAATATGAAAGATAACAGAAGAAAAATGAGAAAAATAGATATATAAAAGAATTAAAACAAACAGTATACATTTGAGATATGGGCAGATAAAGCTATAAACAATAACAGGAATAGATAGAGTAAACATACATGTATATGCAAATGTAAAAAACATTTTGATAAATATATGGAAGATAAAAAAATAATACATTATTTTAATTATCCTCAAAATCCAAAAATTAAAAGATGCGAAAAAAAATATGAAAAAAGAAGAAGTTGATATCATGGA
>CAMVLN010000171.1 GCA_947168325.1 uncultured Elusimicrobia bacterium
TCATTCATTATTGTCATATTTGAACTAATTGAACTTGCTCTTGTTATATTTTTTGCTATAGGAATAAATTTCTCATAATCTTTTGTATTTATATAGTAATGAAAAATTTCTTTATTCGTTTCTTTTTGTTGTTTGGAAGTTTTTTTTGTAGGTAAGTTAGCTATTAATATTGTCTCATTTATATTGTCTGAAAACAATATTTGTTGAAATAAAAATATTGATATCAAAGAAAATAAACTACTTACAATTTTTTTCATAAGTTTTTTCAACAATAATTTTTTTAATTTTTTCTATACTTTGTTTCCCAGCAATAAAACCAGCATCTATACATTCTTCCGCTTTATTTAGTTCTATAGCAGAAATATTATCAACTTTAGGTGCAATTATTACATCTGACATATTTAAATTTATTCTATCACTTTGTTGCCCTTGTATATATATAGCTTGAAATAATGAAAAAAACACATTGTCAAAAGAATTGTTAGTTATATCGGCACTTACTGCCACTGTAATTATAATATCTGGATTAAACAATTTTGCTACTGATACTGGAATATTTTCTACAAGCCCTCCATCTACAAGGAATCTTTGTCTATATTGAACAGGTTCAAAAAGGCCAGGAATAGTTGCACTTGCTCTAGCTGCCATAGCAACTTTCCCTTCTTTAAAAATTATTTTTTCCCCTGTTTTAATGTCGGTTGCTACACAAACAAAAGGAATATTTAGTTGAAAAAAATATTTATTACCTATCATTTGATTTATATATCTTTCCATTTTTTGTGTAGATAAAAGTTTTTCAGAAACTAACATTTTTAGTAGTGATACCGAATTTAAATTACTAATATCTTTCCATTTTATATCTTCTGCAATTTTTTTTATTTCTTCTAAATCTACTCCTGAACAAAACAGAGAACCAATTATTGCACCCATACTGGTTCCTACAACCATATCTATTGGAACATTAGCCTCTTTTAATACCTTTAATACTCCTATATGAGCAAAACCTCTAGCTCCACCACCACCTAACACCAAAATAATTTTTGGTCTTTTTTCTTTTGGAAGATTTATTGTTTTATAGTATAAATAATCTAATATAAATCTTTTTTGGTCAAAACAAAAAGCAGTATTATAAAAGTATAACACTGCTAACGAAATTGATACTAAAAATGTTATTTTATTTTTCATATTACTATTTCTTAGTATAATATAATTATTGTAAGATTTAATTTACTTTTTTTCCTATTGATAAATTTAAATTTATCAAACTTTTGATATAATTATATTTTATATCTTCTTTCAACAAATCTTGCTCTATATTTGCAGTTTTTATATTATTTATCTTCATAACTTTGCTATACCAAAAATTATACTCACTAAAAGCTTTTCTAACCTCTAATTTTATTTTTTCTTCAATTTTTGATCTTTCTATTGCAGCTTGTCTTACTTTGATTTTTTTTTGTTTCAATCTTGAAAAAATAGCTCCACCATCAAATATTGGATAATTTATATTTAAAGACACATACCAATCCTTTTCAGAACTATTTTTATCGTCGCCTAACCAATCATAAGAAGAACCAATTTTAACAGTTGGATATCTTTCCATATTAATTAAATTAACAGAAATATTATCCATAGTTTCTTGATATTGTGTAGTTTTAATCTCTGGTCTAAACTTGTATGCCCACAAAAGACATTGTTGTAAATTTAAATCTAATTTTTGAGGTTCGATGTGCCCTTCAATATCAATAACAGTATCCAATTCTAAACCTATTAAAGCTAACAGATTAAACATTTCAAGTTCGTATTCATGTTGCAATATTTCAAGTTGTTCTTGTAGTAAAATGTTTACTTTATTAGACAGATACTTTTTATAAATTTCTATTTTCGTTTTAATAGAAATATTTTTATAAAACTGAATTTTAACTTTTGCTACAACTTCATTTTTTGTAGTATCAAGTTTATTTTGTGCTTTTTCTTGATTTATTTTTGCTAATTTATTTGTTGCAAAAATTCTTCCACCATTATAAACATTTTGCCACAATGCAATTCTTGTAGAATAAAAATAATCTCTACTACCTTCGGGTAACAAAATTGTTACAGGCAAATAATTTGAATTTATTACTGTTGCGAAATCATTACTATACCTTGATAAATTGAAATTAATATCTATTGTAGGGAAATATAATGTTTTGACCTCTTTTGCTCTTTGATCAGCAAGAGCAATAGATGTTTTACTTAATAAAATATCATTATTTATATTTAAAGCATACTTTATACCTTTATCTACTGTTAATACTCTCTCTATATTTTGTGCAAAAATAGAATTTTCTAAAAACAACACAAAAAACAATAAAAAAAACTTCTTCATTATTTTACCTTAATTATTTTTTTTAATTCTGATATTTGTTTTAATATTGATTTTCTAGATGTTCCACCTAAAGATGTTTTAGTATTTACAATATTTTTCACATCTATGTATTTATATAAATCTTTTTCTATATCTTTAGAAAACTTTTTATATTCATCTATTGAAAGTTCTGGTAATGTTTTGTTGTTATCTATACAATAGTGAACAATTTGTTGAACAACCCCATGAGCAGTTCTAAAAGGAATATTTTTTCTTGCTAAATAATCTGCAATTTCCGTTGC
>CAMVLN010000172.1 GCA_947168325.1 uncultured Elusimicrobia bacterium
TTTACATTTTCCTTAAAATCGTTCATTTCTTTTGTTTCCTCCTTGTTTCCTTTACAAATTTACACCTCTTCACTTGTCTCTTGTGGTTTAGCTTCTGTCTTTTTTATTGGGTCTCCTAATACTTTTTCAATATCTGCTAATTCACTTTTTAATGTATTATATAAGCTTGCACTTATATTTCCTTTTCCTTCTTCATATTCCTTCATAGAAGTTCTAATATCTACTAGTTCATATCTATTATAAACTCCCTTTCCTTTATCATAACAATATACTGGTGTATAGTCAACCTCATCAATAGAAATTTTACCTGTTGCTCCACTTTGTGTAATTTTCATATCTAGTATTGCAGTGTCTCTTGTATGTTGCTTTGTTTGAGCTGATATAAAGTTTCCAAGTGCATAAACAACAAAAACTTCTTTTTCAGTTCCATCTGGTAAAGTAATGTTTCTTTTTTCCATAGGCTCTATAACATGTGCATGATTTCCAATAATTATATCTACACCATTTTGAAATAGAAGATCTGCAAGTTTTTCTTGCTCTTTATTTTGTTTTTGTGCATACTCTATTCCCCAATGCATACTAGCACATATTAAATCAACATTTTGCTTTTTAGCTAATTCAATCTGTTCTAATATTAAGCTTTCATCAATTAAATTTACTAAGTATTCTTGTCCATTTGGAATTGGAATTCCATTTGTTCCATATGTAAATGATAAAAATGCAATTTTTAAACCATTTACTTCTTTAACAAGAACTGTATCTTGTTCTTCTTTGCTTCTATATGTTCCTGTATGACTTATACCAATTTTGTCCAAATTATCTAGAGTTGCAACTACACCTTTGGCACCTTTGTCCATACAATGATTATTTGCTGTAGATACTATATCTACTCCAATTTCTTTTAGTGCTTCTCCAAGCGCTTCTGGAGAATTAAATGTTGGATATCCACTATAACCTCTATCTGCCCCTGCAAATGTAGTTTCAAGGTTTCCTATTGTAATATCTCCTTTTCCTACATACTGAGCTATGTTTTTAAATGCCGGCATAAAATCATAAGTTTTTGTGCTAGAGTTATATGCTGTTTGATAATTTGTATTATGACACATTACATCACCTATTGCTACTAAATTAACATGTTTGTCTTCTTTTACAGTAGTTTCTATTTTACTACTTGTAGCGACACTAGTTTCCTCATTTTGTTCACTATTCTTTGTTACTAACTTGGTTGCTCCAAATATAGCTAAACATATTATTGCAATTAATATCATTATAGATGTTATCATTTTTTTAACATTTATTTTATATTTTTTCCCATTTATTTTCATTTCTAATATACTTCCTTTCATAGAACTCAATTTATAATTTCAACTTAGTATAAAATCTTTATTATTCTCCATAATCTATTTTGACAAATTCAATTTTTAATCAATTTTATAGGTTATTATACTGTGTTTGTTTATTTTATCTTTAATAACATTATTTCCTATTCTTAAATTAATCTTTTGCTTATGTTTACTCTTATTTTGAACTATAATATATAAATGTTCATTTTTCAAAGCAATAGCATCAATACTACAATCTCTTGCAAATTTACTAGTCGAAATAACCTTAGCTTTTCCAACTACACCTATATGTTTTAAATACCAATATATAGGCGTTTTTATATAATCATTTTGTCTTCTATTAAGTATTATTGCACTTTTACAATTATTAAATTTGTGATTAGGCCCTCCTCTATAATTTAAGAGCATATTCCAATCTAAAAATGCGTTCAAACCGTGATGAATACCATTTATTATTTCTGTTAAATAGTATTCCGCATCTGTAACCCATTTTTTAGGGTTATATCTTGAAAATCCACAGCACATTTCTGTTTCAATCTGTAAAATATTTGGATAGTTTTCTCGAATTAAATCCATTTCTTCAAAAAAGCTACCTGTATACCAATGAAAAGCAACACCTGCAATTTTACTGTTATTTTTATATAAAGATTTAAAGTTGTTATACAAATTATCTTTATTATGATCCCAAAGTATAATTTTTGTGTTATTTAATTTTGGAACCAAATATTTATAAATAAATTCTTTTAAATCTTCCAAAGTGAATTTACAAGATTCCCAAAATTGACTTGCAAATGGTTCATTTTGAGGAGATAAAAAGTCAATATTTATATTCATAAATTCATAATCGCTTATTGCTTTTATTAAATAATTCGCATATTCCTCATAACACTCTTTTTTTAAACTTCCACCATATAAAGAATTGTTTGTCTTAAATTTTTTAGGAGGACTCCAAGGTGTTAAAATAGTTTGAAAATCTGCAAATTCTTTAATTTTTTTCAAAATATTAACATTTGTTTCAAAATCTGCTGAATAGTTCTCTTCAGGTCTTACAGAAAAATCTGTTGAACCTAAAGGTATTCTAATAAAATTATAATTCAACTCTTTAAAGTATTCTTTTAATAAAGCATTCTTCTTTTCTTCACTTAACTTGTCCAAATTATATGTAGTAGAATTTGTTAAAGCTCCACCAAGTCCTAGCCATTCTTGATATGTTTTTTCCATGTGAACATTTATTATATTGTTTTCCTCTTTTAAATTTTCTTCGGCT
>CAMVLN010000173.1 GCA_947168325.1 uncultured Elusimicrobia bacterium
TGGAATATAAATTCATATGGTGAATATTTCTTACAAATAGCTAACTTATATAAAACAGCTACTCCAGATCAAGCACAAGAAATTCATGCTTTCATTAGAAAAGTTTATGCAGAAATGTATTGTTGTGCAGCAGATAAAATAAGAATTCTTTATGGTGGTTCGGTAAAACCAGAGAATGTTTCAGAACTTATGAAAAAAGAGGATATTGATGGTGGATTAGTAGGTGGAGCAAGTTTAAAAGCTGATTCTTTTGAAGCTTTAGTGAAATTTAACAAATAAAAAAGTATTAAACACTTTTTTTACACATACTTTTATTTTATGTTGTTAAGATTATAAATAAAAGATAAAGTCTTTTTAAAAGAGGAATAAAAATGCAAAGTGAAAATAGAGCAAAGAATCCTATTTTAACAAATGTTTCAAATAGGCATATTCATTTGTCAAAGCAGGATATTGAGAAGTTATTTGGTGAAGGGTATCAATTAACAAAGAAAAAAGATTTGGTTCAGCCTGGCGAACATGCTTGTGAAGAAGTGTTGACAATACAAGGACCAAAAAGAGCAATAGAAAAAGTTAGAATTTTAGGCCCATTAAGAAAACAAACACAAGTAGAAATTTTTATAACAGATGCTATAAGATTAGGAATAGAGCCTTGTATAAGATTATCAGGAGATTTAGCTGGTTCACAACCTATAACTATTGTTGGTCCTAAAGGGACAGTAACCATAAATGAAGGTTGTATTGTTGCAAAAAGACATATCCATTTTACAACAAAAGATGCCGAGTTTTATGGTGTAAAAAATGGAGATGTTTTGAAATTGAAAACTGAAGGAGAAAGAGGTCTTATTTTTGACAATGTAATAGCAAGAGTTAGTGATAAAATGGCATTAGAATGTCATTTAGATATGGAAGAAGCAAATGCTGCCGGTGTAAAGAACGGAGATAAACTTTTTTTATTGTAATACTACTAAAAGTAGACTAGGAGAATTACTGTATCTGTTAAGCTATAAAGAGGAAAATATGAGGATTGCTTTTGGCTGTGATCATGCTGGATTTGCAATAAAAGAAAAACTTATAAATTATATAAAGTCTATAGGAAACGAAATTATAGATTGTGGAACCTATTCTTCTAAAAGTTGTGATTATACGGATTTCGCATTAAAAGTTGCACAAAATGTAGTTTCAAAGAAAGCTGATAAAGGTATATTGATTTGTGGAACAGGTATAGGAATGTCTATAGCTGCAAATAAAGTTAAAGGAATTAGGGCAGCGGTATGTTGGAATAAAGAAACTGCAACTTTGATATCTCAACATAATGATGCAAATATTATATGTGCTGGTGCAAGGTTTGCTTCTGTTGAAGATATATGTTCTTGGATTAAAATATTTTTGGAAACAAAGTTTGAAGAAAGACATTTAAAAAGAATCAATAAAATTAGTCAAATAGAACAACAAAATTGAAATGTACTGCTTCTTTATTTTGGAGATACTATGAGGAGTTTTTTTATATTAGTGATTTTGTTATTTCAGTCTGTTTTTATTTATTGTGCATCAGTTACAATATATAACGATAATTTTGCTCTTATTAAAGATACAAAAAGTTTTAATATAAAAAAAGGTCAACAAAAAATTGAAATAAATGATGTTGCCTCAAAAATTGATCCCACAAGTGTATTACCAAAATTTATTTTAGATTCGGATAAAATTACAATTTTAGAACAAAATTATGACTATGATTCAGTAAATAGTAGTAAATTACTAGAAAAATATATTGGTAGTGATATTTTTATAGAAAGATATTTGCCAAACTCAAATAGAGAAAAAATATCAGGTACACTTTTATCGGTTCAAGGTGGGATAATCATAAAAACAAAAGACGATAGAATTGTTATTAATCCACAAGGTGAAATAGTTTTACCTAAAATGCCAGAAGGATTAATGTTAAAACCTACATTATCTTGGCTAATTGATAGTAAAGTTTCTGGGAAAAAAGAGTTAGAACTAACTTATAAAACTACAGGCTTTTCTTGGGTAGCAGATTATGTTGCAATACTAGATAAAGATGATAAAAATATTGATTTAACAACTTGGGTTACTATAAATAATACATCTGGTACTACATACAGTAATGCAAAATTAAAGTTGATAGCAGGGGATGTAAATACTATCAAAGAAGTTAATAATACTTCTGAAAGACGGCTTATGTTGGCAAAAAAAGTAGCTATGGCAGAAAATTTTGAAAATAATTTACAAGAAAAATCTTTTTTTGAATATCATATTTATGAATTATCTAGAACAACAAATTTAAAAAATAATGAAAAGAAACAAATAGAATTTGTTTCTATAAAAAATGTCCCTGCAGAAAAAAAATATGTTTATGAAAGCAGTAAAAATGATAAAGTAGTTGTAAAATTAGAATTTAGAAATAATAAAAAATCAAAGTTGGGAATTCCTTTACCCAAAGGTAAAGTTAGAGTGTTTAAAAATGATGGTGATAATTTAGAGCTTGTTGGCGAAGATAAAAAGAATCATACTGCTGAAAATGAAGATGTAAGTTTGATGTTAGGTAATGCT
>CAMVLN010000174.1 GCA_947168325.1 uncultured Elusimicrobia bacterium
TTGTAGTAATTTATTCAATAGAAAATATTCAAATTAATGACAAAGGAAAAATGGCAGAGATGGGTTTTATAGGAATTTTTATTTTATTTTATTTTATCCACATATATAAAAGATTTTACATTTAGAAATAAATTTAATTATTGGGTGATCGTAAATAATTCTATCATTGTCTATATATGTTTAAGATTAATTAGAAATGCTGTTTATTATTCAGATGGTATTTGGATATTTATTTGTTTGTACTATTTTTCAAAACAAAAATTTCTAGAAGAACGAAAAAAAGAAGTTATTACCCAACTTTCCTAACCACATATTTCAACTCCCGCTTATGACACTTCGTGTACTTATCACTTATACATGTACAAAATTAAAAAATTGTCTATAAATTTAAATAAGAAGCTTTTATGAAAAAAATTTTTAAAAACTATGTAAAATAAGTATAATATTTATATAAAATTACTCTTATAATATTTTTCTAAAAGATTTTTGTTATATTATAGAGACTCTTTGCATAAAGTTATAGAAGAAGTTTTTTATGAAAATTAACTGAAAATTATAAAAAAAACTATAAGTCATTTATAAAATTTCTCCATTAACTGATTATTTTTGAATATTTTAAAATAAGACTTTTAAATGAAACTATATTTAAATTTCCCAAACCATATAAAAGTTGCAATATCTGCTTGGATATCAAGAATAGGAATTGCAATTGTACAAATATTTACAATAAGAATGCTTACATCCTATTTGGGAGAAGAAAAATATGCAGTGTATGTTATATTATATTCTTTACTTGCTTGGTGTAATTTATCCGAATGCGGTGTAGGCTTCTCTTTACAAAACTATATTTCGGAATCAAGAGCTGCACAAAAAGATTATTCCGTATATTTAAAAACTGCATTTCAAATTATTGTAATATTATTCATTACTTTTTTATCTATAGCTTTTTCATTTTCTTCATATTTGCAAAATTTTTTATTGAGTAATTATTTACATATTAGTGAAGTTAAAAATGTAAATATTGTTTTAATAATTATTTCCATATTTATATTCCTTACTTTTGTAAATATTTCCATAAAAATTTTATATGCAATGCAAAAGGGAATAATTCCTAATGTATTACAATTGTTAGCTTATATAATATCTGCAATATCAATAATAATTTTAAATAAATATTCTAATAAAAACGGTTCAATACTATTAGCATTGTTATGTTTTTGTGTTCCACAAGTATTAGTTATGCTTATTCCTTTTATAAAGATATTTAAAACATCTTTCAATAAATTGTTTATTGTAGATAAAGAAATATTGAAACAATTTACGATACGAGCAATGAAATTTGGCGGTTTTGCAGTTATGGCAACATGTGTTTTACAAATAGAATATATTGTAATGGCAAAGACATTAGATTCAAATTCAATTGCCACATATAACATATTTGGTAAATTATTTTTGTTTATTGTTTTTGTTTACAGTTCTGTTCTTACGGCTTTTTGGCCTGTTAGTAATGAGTTATTTAATACAGGTCAATATTTGAAATTAAAAAAATTATTATTTAAATATTCCATATTAGGTATTTTGTTTACGATAATTGGGATTGCTTGGATTTATATATTTAAAGATTATATTTTAAAAATATTGGCTCCAAACTTAAATATTGCTGTTGGTTTGTTGTTTTTTATTTTATTTATTATATATTACACAATGAGAGTTATTACTGATACTTGTTCAGTTTTTTTAAATAGTGTAAATATATTAAAAATATTTTGGGTTTATACACCTTTTCAATCAGTTATTAGTATATTTGCACAATATTTTTTATCATTAAAATATGGTATTTATGGAATAGTTATAGGCTCAATCATATCATTTTTAATGATTCCTATATGGTTGCTACCATATAAAGTATTTAAAGTGTTTAAGGAGATGAAAGATTAATGAGTATTTTATCTATATGTATACCGACTTATAATAGAGCAAAATTATTAGATTTATGTATTGGCTCTTTTATTAATGAAGCAATTAAATATAATATTGATATCTGTATTTCAGATAATAACTCAAAAGATAAAACTTTTGAAATAGTCAATAAATATAAGCAATTTTATAAAAATATATTCTATAAAAAGCAGAAAGAAACGATATCTATAGATCACAATATGTTAGAAGTATTAAAATTAGCTAAGACGGAATATGCTTTGTGGTTAGGTGATGATGATTTGTTAAAATCAAAAGCAATTTTTAATATATTAAAATTATTAAATCAAAAACCTGACTTATTAGTACTTAAAATATCACAAAAACAGGTATTAAAACAAATATATTCAGATCCTTTCAGTTTTTTCTATGATTATGGAATGATAGGTATAGGGGCTTCTATGCATTTTAGTAGTTTAATTGTTAAAGTTAACGAAATTATAGATAATAAAAATATTTATAGATTTTACGGTACGTATCATTTGTATGCAGGTGGTATATTTGATTATTTATTAAAAAAATATGAAACTTATAAAAAAATTCTTGTTTTATCTACACAAGATGTTTACATAGAATTAGGAACAGGTAA
>CAMVLN010000175.1 GCA_947168325.1 uncultured Elusimicrobia bacterium
TAATTTTTTGATTTGTGGAGTGTAGAATTGAAACATTTAAAAGATTTTATTTACCATTTCGGTGATTTTATAGAAAAAACATCAAAACCACAAGATATAATTTGTAAAAATCCAGAGGAATTACATTTTGAACTCACTTATAATTGTAACACCAACTGTATAATGTGTAATTTAAGACATTTAATAGATAATACAAAACCAGATATAACTTTTGAAGAAATAAAAAATTTAATAGAAAATTCTAAATATTTAAAAGATATAAGATTTATAGTGTTAAGTGGTGGTGAAGCTTTTTTAAGAAAAGATTTAAATAAAATAATTCATTTTTTAAGAGAATATTATCCACATACAGAAATACTTATTCTTTCAAATTTATTCGATAAAAATATTGTTTTTAATACATTAACCAAAATTAAAGAAGAAACTGGATTACATAAAATATCTATTGGAACATCTATTGATGGTATAGGTATAGAACACGACAAAATCAGAGGACAAAAAGATGCTTTTAAAAATTTAGAAAAGAATATGGAATTTTTGAAACAAAAATTTCCTGAAATTTATTTTAGTTTAAATTTTACATTAATTCCTAATAATTGTGATAAAATGGTTGAAGTTTATGATTGGTGTTATAAAAGAAGTTATCATGTATCCTTTCAAATGGTTGTTCAAAAAAAAGAAACAAAACAATTTGTATGGGAAGATAATACATTAAAAATTGTTGAAGATCAGATAAATCAAATTACTACAAAAATGGCAAAAGAGTGTGGAATACAAGAATTTAATGAAGAAATATTTTTACAAAATGAAGGTCTTACATCACAATTTTTGGCATTATACTACATAATAAAATATATAAAAGAACCAAAAAGATATTTTCCTAATTGCCCTTGCGGTGAAAAATATGCAATGATAAATCCTTTTGGGGAAGTTTATTTTTGCCCTGTATATAAAAACAAATTTGCTGGCAATTTAAGAAAAGCTTCTTTTGATACATTATGGGCTAGTAAACAGGCACAAGATATAAGAAAATTTTTTAATTTGAAGAAATGCCATTGTTGGCTTACTTGCACAAACGGATATATGTTAGAAGATGCAATAAAGTCTGGAAAACAGCTTTATATAGCAACAAAATTTAAAAACAAAAAACATATTACAAGATGATTACAATTACAGCACTTATAATAGTAACTAATAGAATATCTTACCTTAAAGAAAATATAAATTCTTTAATAAAATTTAATTCAAATATTTTTGTGATTTCAAATGGTTATAATAAAGAAATTTCAGATTTTTTATATACAACCCAAAAAACATATTCAAAACTTGATTTTAAAATTATACAGAAACAAGTAAACAAATGTAGAGCAAGAAACATTGGTGTCAAGGCTGTAAAATCAGATGTAATATATTTTTTAGATGATGATACTTTTATGGAGCAAGATAATATACAAATACTACAAGAAAAATTTAATCTTTATCCTGTTGGTGTTATTGGTGGTGCAAATCTAACACCAAAAAATTCTTCTAGATTTCAAAAACTAGTTGGTTTTATGCTTTCAACACCTTTAATGTCATATAAAATGTGTAATAGATATTTATCAAAAGGTTTAGATAGATTTACAGATGATACAGAACTTATTTTATGTAATTTAGCAATAAAGAAAGAATTTTTTACGAAATATAATCTTAAATTTAATGAATTATTGCATTATAATGAAGAAAATTTACTACTTGAACAAATAAAACAACATGGTATAAAAATGTTATATTGCCCAAACTTAAATGTTTATCATCATAGAAGATCAGACATAAAAAGTTTTTTAATACAGGTTTATAATTCTGGTAAAGGTAGAGGTATTATGTCTGTAATAATGCCATCAAGTATAAAAATATTTTATTTTTTGCCTATATTATTTGTTGTATATTTATGTTTGTTAATTTTAAAAATAGCACCTGTGATTTTTTTTAATTTATATTTAATTATTGTTTTATATAATGTTGTTGTTGTATATTTTAGTAATAAACTAAAATTATTAGATATTCCCACAATGTTTTTAGTTTCGTTTTTTTCACATATTTGTTATGGTTTTGGTTTAGTTGTTGGGCTAATAACTGGAGTCTTACACCACTATAACAAAGATTAAATTTTTGTAGAATAAAAACTTTATAAATAAGAATTCTACAAAAAATATTTCTTTATTCTATAAAAAGATACATATACAACACTTTCGTTTATACAAGCATATAACTGTTTGTTTGGAAAGTTTAAAATTTAGTGATAATATCATAAATCTTATTATTAGTTTTATTTACTTTTAATTATGTATTCCACATTATAAATTATATACTCATAACTAACAATATTTCTCTATTTCTAAAAAGTATCAATTTTTATAATCATCTTCAATCTTTTACAAAACACTTATATTTTAGATAAACATATATCCTTTGTCATATCTTGTAAATACTAACCTACTATGCAGCACTTAACATTCCTTTTATATTTTGTATATCTGCTACTTTAACTTCTGCTGTCC